>CAYNQP010000285.1:0-5481 GCA_964399325.1 uncultured Pirellulales bacterium | reverse complement strand
CAACAGGCACAACAAGACCGCCGAGGCCGAGGTGTACAGTTGCGTCGGATGCACGGGCAGGCACCGGTAAGCTCCCGCGGTCACTTCCTTTTGCTGTTGCGGGGTGAGGTACCTCCTCGGCTTGAGGCCGGGGACAAACTCGTTGTCCTGATTCAAGTAACCGAAGTAGCTGTCGGGCAGGTGCAAGTGAGCCTCCGGCCGGTCCCGCTCGGGATCGGGACGCACCTGGCTTTCATAGGCAAACGAGCCGTAGGGAAAGCGAACGCCCCACGGCAACTCGGTGGGCCTGCCATAACAGCAGCCATTGAGAAAGCAGCCGATCCGACCGAACGCCAAAGCCAGCAGCAGGCCGACGGCCAGCACATCGAGATAGTGACGCAACGGCAGCTTGTGATGCCAGATGTAGAAGAAAATCACGGCGATGGCCAGGAGCACACCGCCCAGCAGCTCCAGCCCGCCCCGCCATATCGCAAAGATATCGAGAAGGTTGTCCTGGAACTGGTTCCAGTAGTGCACGACGAAGAATATGCGCGCTCCGACGACACCGGCGATGAGGGAATAGAGTGCGGCGTTGGTGATGTGCTGCGGATCGAACGTAAAACTCCGGCTCAGACGTCGGATCACCATCACCGCCGCGAGAAAACCAATAACCATCATCAGACCGTAGCTCTTGACGGTCATGTGAATGATGGGGATATCAATCAACTCGGGATGCATTCAGTATCTCGACCGTTTCGCCCTTGCCATGGCGAGAAGATCCGTCCTATTTCACGATCTTGTTGTTCTGGTCCAGCACCACAACCTTGGGTTTGAGATCGGCGGCCTCTTCGGGGGAGCACAGTCCGAAAGCCATGATAATAACGATATCCCCGGTTGTCACCAGCTTGGCCGCAGCGCCGAGAATCACGATCTTGCCGGCGCCGCGCTCACCGGGAACCGCGTAGGTTTCCAGTCGGTTGCCGGTGTCCAGATCGGCCACTAATACCGACTCGTAGGGCAAGATCCCGGCGGCCTCCATCAGGGCCTCGTCGATCTCGATACTGCCCGGGTAGTGCAGCCTGGCCTCTGTTATCCTGCCTCGGTGCAGCTTGCTCTTTAATATTTTGACTAACATCGAATCTCTTTTCTGCGTTTCGTTGCTCTTGGGGTGCAAATATTGAATTATATGCTCTGTTCAGCGGATGTCCAGCCGGATGTTGTCGATTAGCCTGGTAGAGCCCAAACGTGCGGCTACGGCCACCAGGACCTTGCCGGCGACCAGATGAATTTCTCCGAGCGTTTCGGCATCGACAATCTCAACGTACTCAACCTGGAGGTCGGCCACCTGCCCCAGCGTGGCGCGCATTTTCGCGTCCATTTCGCCCGCATCTCTCACGCCGGCCTCGATCATCGCCCGACACGTCTCCAACGATCGGTAGATAATCGCCGCATCCTTACGCTGTTGCGGGTCGAGATACTGGTTGCGGCTGCTCACGGCCAGCCCGTCCGGCTCGCGCACCGTCGGACAGACAACGACCTCCAGCGGCATGTTCAGATCCGCGACCATGCGTTGGATCACGGCAGCCTGCTGGGCATCCTTCTGCCCGAAAAAAGCCACGTCGGGCCCGACAATATTGAACAGCTTGGCACAGACGGTCGTTACCCCCCGGAAATGGCCCGGTCGAGACCGGCCGCACAGAGGTTCCGTAAGCTTCTCCACGTTCACCCACGTGAGGTTCTCACGGGGATACACCTCGGTGGGGTCCGGTGCGAAAACCGCCTGCACGCCATGCTGTCGGCAGATGTCGAGGTCCCTTTCGATGGGTCGCGGATACTCGGTGAAATCCTCGCCTGGCCCGAACTGCGTGGGATTGACGAAGATGCTCACAACGACGTAGTCACAGCGATTGGCGGCCGCGTCGATGAGCGAAACGTGCCCGATGTGGAGCGCCCCCATCGTTGGGACCAGCCCGACCGTCTTGCCCCCGGCGCGAGCTTGGCTGACGCATTGTCTGATCTCAGGTATCGTTCGCGCGATCTGCATTTTCACCTTGCCATCGAATGGGCGTTATCCCACAACGGAGTGTTCGCTTGCGGCTACGTACGCCTTGACCTGTAACGCCAGATGTCTGACCGCGGTCTCGTCATCCAAGCTCACCTCTGACGCCGGCAAGTGGATCACCGGACAACTCATCCAATCGGCAAAAAGCTGCTCGTAATCCCCATGGAGTGATTCGAGAAAGGCCAGCTCCATGTGTTGCTCATAGGGCCGATTGCGCCTGTGAATCCGCTCCAGGCAATGCTTGGGCGAATCCTGCAGGTAGATAACCAGCGTCGGTGTCACCACCCTGTCCACGAACGCGGGGTAGATTTGCTCATACAGCTTGAATTGCTCGGCATCCAGCAAACGCCGAGCGTAGATCAGCTCTTTCTCGAAGACGTAGTCCGTTAGAAACACCTTGCCCGACGACAGTGCATCCGGATGGAGCTGCGCCGCCCGGCCTACCAGAAAGTACAACTGGGAATCCAACGCCAACTCGTGCTTGCCCGCGTAGACCTGGGACAGGAAGGGGTTCGTGTCATAAGGCTCCAGAAGAACCTCCGCCTCCAGGGCCGCCGTCAGCCTCCTGACCAGGGTAGTCTTGCCCACGCCGATCAGGCCGGCGACGCTCACGAGCTGCGGTGCATCCGGATCAAGGGCGAAATCCTTGCCCCCGAGTCGACGGGAAAGCTCGCACATCGGCTCTTTGAACAGTGGATGGACCAAGTCCGCATCCAGTTGACACAGCCCGTCAAGCACGAACGACCGCAGATGCATCTGTGGATGAGGTACGATCAGGTTGGGCAGGCGGATATTCTGTCGGCCGTATAGCAGCAGGTCGAGATCGATGGCACGCGGGCCCCACCTTTCGCGGCGTACGCGGCCCAGCAGGTCCTCAACAGTCTTGAGGGCTTTGAGCAGATCTTCCGGCTCCAGCGTTGCTGTGATCTCAGCCACGGCGTTCAAATAGTATGGCTGCGGCGCTCCGCCCAACGGCTGCGTTTCTCTGATGTCGCTGACGCGGACCACCTCGATGCCCGCGGTCCTGGCGAGCGCGTGCAGAGCGGCCCTGATGGCGCGCTCACGGTCGCCCAGGTTGCCGCCTAATCCGATGTAGGCTGTGATCGGTTCCGGCATTAGCCTAACGCCTCAACTCGTGTGATGTCTTCGTCCGTAAACCAGGGGGAACTGCCATTGCGAGGCCTTTCCCTCCGTCGAGCGAGGCGGTCCGATGAGAATTCGGGCCGCCCGGGGCGGTAGCGAGAGCGCAATTCGCCCTTGTCGATCGACCTTGACAGGCTCCAGGGTCCCGGTGGTCGGATCGGCAGCAATCCATTGAGCTGCCTCTCTGGCGGTTATCGCGCCGTCGTAGCTGGCTTTGCCGACATTAACGGCCAGAACCATATCCCTGCCGGATCGTGTGAACCGGCCTACCACGACTCGGTCCGCGGGTTCGCTGAGCAGACCGTCATCGTAGGCAGAGGCTGCGGGGGCCAAGCTCACATTCGCTGAGAGCGTCGCACGAAGCACGTGGCCACCGCCGATCTCGAAACGACTGATCTGCTGCGCAGCGGAGGGCGGCAGCTCAACGCCCGCTGGAAGGACAAGGGCCTTGAATCCCTGGCCTCCGATGCACATTTCGTCGCCCTCAACACGCGCGGCCGCCAGCATCTCGTGATCTGCAATGGCAAACGAAACCTGCCCCCTTGTCATACGCTGCCCCAGGTTCATGAACGAGCCAACGATGTCACGTAGCCGCTGCGATTGCGATCCGGCGGTCAGCTTGGCCGCGACGGGCTTGTATTCGGACCAGATGTCCGCAATGGGGTAGTACAATAGTACGCGTGGGGCCGGCTGCGCGTCTCGCAGCAAGGCGTTGAGCCGACCGACAAACGCACAGTATGACCGGTACTGTTCGGGCGTCCGCTGCTCGCGACCATAGTAGAGGGCGAATTCAGTGACACCGAGAGCGGCCTGCCACGCGGCGGTGGCGCACATGTCGGCCACCGGCGCCGGGCCTTTCCTCGCCATGGTCTCGGAGAAATCACTCACCTCGGTCATGACGAGCCGCCGGCCGTTCAGCAGGGCCGCGGAGGCCGGAAGCGTAGCGGTCACCCAGCCCGTGTGGATAGCCGCCTCGGGATTCGACGACAGCATATCGAGGCCGGGGATGTCCATCCGGCCGAGCATCTTAAGCGAATTGCCCTCCAGGGCCGGGTGGTGTACGAGCGTTTCCTCCCACAAAATATGGCCCGACGAGGCGACGGAATGAGCCTTGGCCCATTCCTCGATCTGCCCGAAGTAGCGCTCGGCGAGAAGGTCGGCGACGAGGGCCCAGTATTGCCGCCGGACCTGCCGATCGGCATCGGTATCACCCACGAAAAGGCTCTTTCGCATGGCCATGAGGTCTTGATCGTACCGCTGTTGGTACAGATCGGGCAAATCCGCCACCCAGGGCACCGAAGGCAGCGGTTGCACGTTCGGATCGAGCGGGTCGGCCACGCGCACCTGCTTGCGGACCTCGTCCGGCAAAGGACCGATGTTCACCGCCATCAGCGAAGGCTCGTCGGTGAACAACGCCTCTATCGTCTTGCCGAAAAGCGGCTCCAGACGCTGGTAATACGCGTCATGGGTCGTCCGTATGAAACTCGCGACCGCCGCCTTATCGATGAGGTTAGGGTAGCGCCGCGCCGCGTGGTAATTGTTCGAGGCATGCGTGTGTTCGTAAGAGGCCCGGACAAGAAACGGGTCCGCGTGCGAGGGATCGTAGGCCAGAGCAAGGGCCTCGAAACCGGGATTCTCTTCGAGAACGAGCCCCCCCGCCGCTCCGCTGGGATAGCCATCCTCGTCGTATATCCAAACGCGTAGGCCGACGTCCGCACAGGCCTTGACTGCCTCGACCCATGTTCGCCAGTTCTCGTCGCTACGCAGATAACTGTCGAACCCCACGTTGCAGACGATGCCGCCCAGTCCGAGGTCTTTCAGACGCTTCATCGCTTCGCGAGTCGCTTGTTGGGCGGGCAGGCCGTGAACAATTTGCAGCGGGCGAAACGCGACGCCCGGATCGCGCCAGGCCTGGAGCCAGTCGGCCGGCAGGTCCACCGCCGGTTCACCGGCCGCAGAACTGATGCCCAAGCAGGCCGTGACGACCGGAACGATGATGAGCATGGCGCAAAAGTTCACATGCATCCTCTATGACACGCCGATGCCGTATCCTTACAGCTTCGCGAATCTGTCCAGCGCTTCTTTGACATTCTCAGGCGTGGCGAACGCGGTCAGGCGGAGGTAGCCTTCACCGGCGGCGCCGAAACCGACGCCCGGCGTGCCCACCACGTTGGCCTTCTGCAGCAGCAGGTCGAAGAAGTCCCACGAGCCCAGGCCGTTCGGCGTCTTGAGCCAGATGTATGGAGCGTTGACGCCGCCGTGGACCTCGTAGCCTAACCCCGTGAGCGTCTCTCGAA
>CAYNQP010000284.1:0-5508 GCA_964399325.1 uncultured Pirellulales bacterium | reverse complement strand
CAGCACACTCTTCGCAATGGGCAGACCCAGCCCGGTGCCGGTGATCATGCGGGTGATCTCCTTCATGTCCATGACGCTGAAGTCATCTTCCGCTTTGGGCGAGATATGCCGGCGCTCGCGCATCAGCCGCTCGATGTCCCGCTGGGCCTTCTCGGTGGATTCGCCGTCGCGGACCGAGACCTGAATGAGACTGATGTCCTGGTTTCCCGAGATGCGCCGCTGGAAAGTCCGCAAGGGGAGCAAGACGACATCATCCTGATCCATCCCCATGCTGCTCTGCCCCTTGGCCTCCAGCAGGCCGATCACATGGAACGAGAGCTTTCCGAGGCGAATCCTGCTTCCGAGAGGCTCCAACCCGCCGAAAAGTTTGCGGCGTACGGTGTCCCCTATGATGCAGACGGCCGCTCCGGCGCGCAGTTCGCTGTCGGTGAACGACCGGCCCACCTGAACCGGCCAGAGCCGCACCTTCATATACTCATTGTCGGTCCCGGTGACCGTGGTCGACCAGTTCTCGTTGCCGACGATGGCCGTGGCGGATCGAGAGGCGGCCGGCGCCACGGCGGCGACGGAGCGGATGTCCCGGGCAATGGCCTCGGCGTCTTTCGCTCGAAACGGTGCGCCCGCCGACGCCTGGCCCGGCCCCATCCGTTTTCCCGGCGTGACCATCAGCAGGTTGCTGCCCAGGCTGGCAATCTGCTTGGTCACCTGGACGGTGGCGCCGCCGCCCAGCGTCACCATGATGATCACCGACGCCACGCCGATAACGATGCCCAGGATGGTCAGGAACGAACGCATAACGTTACGCCTGATTTCACGCAAGGCCAGAAGAATCGTATCCCACAGCATTACGTTCGACTCCCATTTTGCTTGTCGGATTCGACCAAGCCGTCGACGAAATGAACGATGCGCTTCGCATAGGTCGCCATGTCCGGCTCGTGAGTAACCATGACGATGGTGATCCCTTCCCGCCGGTTGAGATCAACGAGCAGTTGCATGATCTCATGGCTTCGAGCGGTATCCAGATTGCCGGTGGGCTCGTCCGCCATCAGCACGGCGGGTTCCGTAACGATCGCGCGGGCAATCGCCACCCGCTGCTGCTCCCCGCCCGACAGCTCACTGGGCGCGTGTCCCTCCCGTCCTCTGAGCCCTACGGCATCGAGAGCACGCCGGGCGTAGGCCCGCCGCTTTCTGGCCGGCACGCCACGATAGACCAACGGCAGCTCCACATTCTCAATGGCCGAGGTGCGACTCAAGAGGTTGTATCCCTGGAATATGAATCCCAGGTAGTGGCGGCGCAACCGGGCCCGCTGATCGCGGTCCAGTCCGCCGACTTCGACGCCTTTGAACGTGTAGGTCCCCCCCGTGGGTGCGTCCAGACAGCCGAGGATGTTCAGGCACGTGGATTTCCCGGAACCGCTGGGACCCATCACCACGACAAGATCGCCTTCCCCAATGCGCAGATCGACGCCGCGCAGCGCATGGGTGGCGGCGTGGCCGGCGCCGTAGACTTTCGTCACACCCCGCAGCGCGATCAGGGACCCCTTGTCGGTTTGGCTTGCGGCCGTCATGCTCATCTCCTGACTGCCGCGACATCGACCACCACGGGCGTCCCCGGCTGAACGTTGCCTTCGAGCACTTCCGTCCTGGCTCCGTCCGTGGCCCCTATGGTGACGGGGACCGCAACGGGCTGCCCGTCGTTCAACACCCAAACCTCCTGCTGTCTGCCGTTGCCGATTGCATCTTGTGGCTTGGTCGTGTTCATGGGCGGACGCGGAAGCATCGCTCCGAGCAGGCCGCGGGAGGGCCCCTTCTCTGCCTCCACCGGCGGAGTGAACCGCAGCGCGGCGCTGGGCACGAGGACGGCGCCCTCGACTTTCTTGACGGTGATGTCGGCCGTGGCCGTCATTCCGGGCCGCAGAGACAGGTCTGAGTTGTCCACTTTCAACACGGTCTCATAGGTAACGACACCCTCGACCGTCCTGGACCCGTAACGAGTCTGGGTGATGCGTGCGTTGAACGTGCGACTCGGGTACGCGTCCACGTCGAACGTGGCTTCCTGGCCCTCTTTGATCTGGCCCACGTCCGCCTCATCCACATCCACGTGCAATTCCATCTGCGTCAGATCCTCGGCCAGCGTGAAGAGCACCGGGGCCTGAAACGCCGCGGCCACGGTTTGGCCAGGCTCCACGCTGCGGGTCAGAACGATGCCGTTGATGGGCGAGCGGATGACCGCCTTCGCGATGTCCGTCTGGTTGGCCTCGAGCGTCGCTTGCGCCTGGGAGACGGACGCCGCGGCGCTGGCGTCATCGGCCTTGGCCCGCTCAAAGGCCGCCTGGCCCGCATCGAGCTCCGATTGCGACGGCACTTGCCCCTTGCTCAACTCTCGCACTTGCTCAAGCTGCGAGAGCTTGCTGCGGGTCTCACTGAGGGTCGCCTTCGCCTGCAAGACCTTGGCCCTGGCCGACTCCAGGGCCGCCCTGGATTGTGTCGCCTGCGCATCGAGTTTCGAGGTATCGATCCTGGCCAGGACCTGCCCGATCTTCACCTTGTCGTTGTAGTCCGCCTCAACACTCTTGACGATGCCCGATATCTCGCTGCCCACGTCCACCTTGTTGGTGGGTTGCAGCGTGCCGGTGGCAGTGACGAGAACGACAAGGTTCCCTCGCTGCGCTTCCTGGGTCTCGAACTGCGTCGTGCCGGATTGGTCGCTGTTCTTCCGCACGATCACGACTGCCACGACAGCCCCGACCACCAGGGCCGCGATAAGCCATCGCTTCAGCCGTCTGCCGCGGCCCGAGACATGATCGAGGTCCAGGATTTTGGCGACATCCGGTTCCGCATGTGACTTTGCACTCATTTCTTCTCTCCACGTCTCAAAGCTGTTCTGCGACCTCCGGTTGCGCCGGGGCGATCGCCATCGAGGTCCATCCCCCTCCGAGGGCCTTGTATAATCGGATCACGTTCGAGGTCACGGTCCCGTTGCTCTGATTCAACTGATCCTGGAACGATAAGAGCGACCGCTCCGCATCCAGAACATTGCTGAAGTCTGTCAGGCCCGCCTGGTATTTTTGCTGCGCCAGTTCGGCCGCCGCTTGAGAGGCCCGTGTCGCTTCCCGCAGGCTGTCTCTCCGCCGTTGCTCCTGGGCATAGGCGACCAGAGCGTTCTCGACCTCCTCCAGGGAGTTGAGGACAACGGTCTCGTACTGGATCAAGGCTTGTTCCTGCAGTGCCGACTGCACCTCGATGTTGGGACGGATCGTCGCATTGAAGATCGGCCAACTGATGCGAGGCCCGCCGCTGACAGCCCAGGTGCCGGAGGAGGACGGACTACTCAGTGAGAGGGTTTCCAGGCCGACGGAACCGTTCAACGCCAGCCTGGGGTAGAGGTCCGCCATGGCCACGCCGACCCTTGCGGTCTGAGCCGCCAGTTCCCGCTCGGCACGTCGCACGTCGGGCCGGCGCCGCACGACGTCGGCCGGCACCCCCACGGCCACTTTCGACGGGGGCACCGGTATCGGCTCCGGCCTCTCCAAGTCCCCATGAACCTGGCCCGGCGACTCGCCCAGCAGCACGGCGATGCGGTTCATGGCCTCTTCCAGCCCGGCACGCAGGGTGGGTACCTGGGATCGCGTGTTTTCGAGGTTGTACCGGGCCTGCTGCACAGCAAGCTCGTCGTCCAGGCCTGCCTGTCGCCGCCACAAAGCCAACTGGTAGGTCTTGTCTTGCGTCTGCAAGCTTGCTTCGGCCGCGGCCAGCCGGGCTTGAAAAGTGCGGACCTCGACATAGTTCAGGGCCGTCTCCGCCAGGAGAGAAACAAGCACGTCGCGCAGGTCCTCTTCGCTGGCCTCCAGACTTGCCTGGGCCGCCTCGACGGAGCGGCGAGTGCCGCCAAAGAGATCCAACTCCCAGCCTGCATCAAAGTTCGACGCATAGGATTCACCGCTCCGGTTCGCCCCCGTGCCTGCGCCGCTGCGGCTCCAGACGGCAGAACCTGCCGCATCGAGAGTGGGATAGAAGGCGCCCCCGGCAACGCTCCGACGGGCCCGCGCCTCGCGAATTCGCGATTGCGCCCTCTTCAAGTCCAGATTGCCCACCACGGCACGTTCGATCAGGCTGGACAATGCAGGGTCGTCGAGCGTGGTCCACCATGACGCCAGTGTCGCCGGGTCCACCGGCTCGGCGGTCACCGTATCCTCGATTTCGGTGTGCCACGTCGGAGACGCGAGAGCCTCGGGCGGGACATAATCAGGTCCCACGGTACAACCGGCCAGGGCTATCACCGCGACCCACCCACACAACCGCAACGCCAGTTCAGCTAAGCCTGTCTTGCACAGAGCATTCATGATCGCCCCTGTTTACGCCGCCGCGGCTTGTTGCCGCCCTCTTTCTGCTTCTTAGCCTCTTCACTAATGCCACGAATGCCGGCGAGACTGAACTGCGTGATATGATGGGCCAGTTCCTCGACGTCGAACTCCAAGGGCGGGCCGGCGGGACGTGGGGCGCCGATCGCCATTCGGGCGCGTCGCAAGTGCAGCATGGGGCCAAAACACTCGCTCATGAGGCTCATCTCGCAAAAACGAACATACCGCTCGCTCGCCGCATCCCCCAGCAGTTCCCGGACAATCGACTGTATATCCTGCCGCATCGGCTCAATGACCCGCTGGAGAGTTTCCGTAAGAAGTCCCGTCGGGTTTGCCATTTCCCTGTGCATGATCTCGACCTCGTGGTTGTTCGGGTCCGCCACGCGCTGCATGAACGCTAGAATCCAGCCTCGCAACCTCTCCCGAACCGGCGCCTCAGGCGCGATCCCGCCATCCGGCGGGTGCGCCTGGATGGATCTTTCAAACGAGTACTTCCATGCTTCGATATACAGATTCTCCTTACTGCCGAAGTGGTAATTCACCGCCGCGGTATTGGCCTTGGCCTTCTCGCAGATCTCCACGTGGGTGGCCTTCCAGAATCCTTCCTCCGCGAAGACTTCGGCAGCGGCCGCCAGGAGGCGTTGCCGCGTGTCCTGCGCATCCTTTCTTTGCTTCTTCTTCATCTGCACACCCTTTTCATAACACGAAGTTACTTCACTAGTTTAACTGCTCAGTTTACTTTGTAAATAGAAAAATGGAGTTTGTTTTTTGGGGGGGCCTGGCATTGCGCGCCGCGAGCAACTATTACGTTGTCAGTCACAAGACAGCCAAGTGGAGACTCAATCGGTGGTGGCGATTCCTCCATCGACCGCCATTTTCACGTGCTGAGAGAGGTCTTTGGCCGAGGCGAACGCAAATTCCTGTTTCCCACAAAGCAAGACCTTGTCGCGATCCACGGTCAGCCGCAACGGCTGGTCCGGGTCGCGTCGGCGCATCACGTTGGCCAGGAGGAAGGCCTTCTCCAGGCCATCGCCCATGCCGTAGTTGGCAACCTCGTCGGGCTGGGCGAGGCGGTTGCCGTCGTAGAGCGATTGCGAATCCATGCCGTTGAGCCAGGCATAGACTTCCTCGATGGATTTGGACTCGA
>CAYNQP010000283.1:0-5509 GCA_964399325.1 uncultured Pirellulales bacterium | reverse complement strand
CCGGGCAGAAGCCCATCATCTATGACCGAGTCTATGCGGACAAAGACATGATCTCGCAGGTTATCGTGAACTTGCTGAGCAATGCCGTCAAGTACACTCCGGCAGGGGGTACTGTCAGGATCGAGACGCACGTGAACGAGGCGGAGAGCTTGGCCCAGGTCACGGTGACGGACACCGGCGTGGGAATTCCCGCAGACGCGATCGATCATGTGTTTGATAAGTTCTATCGTGTCCAGGCGAACAACAAACAAGCCAAAGGAACCGGCCTTGGTCTAAACCTGGTCAAGCAAATAGTCGAGAAGGTACACGATGGCCGCGTGTTCTTAACCAGCCAGGTGGGGGTCGGAAGCACATTCGGTTTTGAATTGCCCCTGGCCACAGCAGACTTAGTTGAAACGAGCTGACATCGGATAGGTTCGTACGACGCCACGGAGGGGGAAACCCCAAACTCCCAGTTTTGGAGAGGATGAAGATGACAGGCAAAAAAGTACTGATTGCAGATGACGAGGTCCACATCATCCATGTAGTCGCTATAAAGCTGCGTAACAATGGCTACGAGGTGATCTGCGCCAGTAACGGCGCCGAAGCCTACGAACTCGCTTGCAGTGAGGAGCCGGATATTGTCATCACCGACTATCAGATGCCGTTCATGACCGGGATTGATCTGGTCCAGAAGCTGCGAAAGAACGATCAGACGCGGCACCTGCCGGTCATTCTTCTAACCGCTCGCAGCTTCGCCATTTCGGACGAGCAGAAGGAATCTCTGGCGATCGAAGAGTGCTTGAGCAAGCCATTCAGCCCGAGGGAGTTGCTGAAGACTATCGAGGATATTCTCTATCAGCGAGCGGTTGCTCTAAAGTCCTAATGTCACAGGGATACCTTGCCAGTGCGATACGCTGCAATCTGACGGACCATTAAGAATGGTTATGCAAAAGACAACCGCACGAGAATTGAACCGTGACCAGAAACGCGAGTTGGCCCGGCTCGGCGAATGCGTGACGCGGCTTGGCGCCAATCTGGCGGTTGTGGATGCGAGGAGCCAAATCGTTGTTCTTCAGAATGCCGGCGTCTTCGAGAGCGATACGCAGCAGCTTGTCGATGCAGCGCGATGCGTATTCGACGGACGAGCTGAACAGTCTGTCCGGAATGGGACGGTCCCCATCTGGCAGTTTTCGGACGATCATGTTCTGTTGGCAGCGGAACTGGCTTCACCGACGGCGGCCGCCGGCCACGAAGCTCCGATGGGAGTGGCGATTGTTGACCTGGGCGCCCCGGCACCATGTGACAGTGGCCCCGGTAGTGCGTTTCCATGCCGTGGTGGGGAGGTGACGGCAAATGTGCCGTACTTTGGTGAGATGCTCATGCTCCTGGCGCAGAACTTTCAGACAATGGTCCGAACGGATGAGCACATGGAATTGATGGGCACCGAACTGTCCCAGGTGTATGAGGAACTGGTGTTGCTGCATAAGATCAGCACCAATATGAAGGTGACTGAATCCGACACGAATTTCCTGCAGTTGGCCTGTGACAGCTTGACTGAGATCGTGTCGGTCGAGGGCATTGCCATCTTGTTGGAGCGCCTGGTGGACGGCGACAAGCGCTATGTGGTTGCGGCCGGGTCGGGGCTTATTGATCTCGACGAGCAGACAGCGACCCTGTTGCACAGTCGCCTCGTGGAAGAGATCCAGCGCAGCCAGGAGGCGCTTCTCGACAGCGACGTGGATACGCCGTTCAGGTTCGACTGGCCGGACAGTATCCGGAATATCATTGCGGTGCCATTGTACAGCAAAGATCAGGGCGATTCGGCCCTTGCGTCTCACAGAAATGGTGTCTCCATCATTGGGTTCATGGTGGCGGTCAACCGCATCGACAAGCCCGATTTCGACAGTACCGACATCAAGCTCTTCACCTCAGTCGCAAGCGGCTGTGCCGTCTTCATTGAAAACGGCCGCCTCTTCAACGATCTCAAGGAGCTGTTTGTCGGGTCGCTCAAGGCCTTGACCAACAGCATTGATGCCAAAGACCAGTACACACGCGGGCATTCAGAGAGGGTGGCGATTATGTCACGCTGGATTGCGGAGCGGCTCGCCGAGAGAGAACCATTCGAGGATGAGCAGATCCACCGAGTATACCTGGCGGGGCTACTGCACGATATTGGCAAGATTGGGATCGACGAGAATGTTCTGCGTAAGAACGGCAAGCTTACGAGTGAGGAGCGCGAGTGCATCCAGCGCCATCCGGTCATCGGCGCCGGTATTCTCCGCGGCATCAGGCAAATGCGCGAGATTGTCCCGGGCGTGCTGTGCCACCACGAACGCATTGACGGGAAGGGATATCCGGATGGCCTGGTCGCCGACGAGATCCCGATCATCGGGAGGATCATCGGTCTGGCGGACAGCTTTGACGCCATGACGTCTAAGCGAACCTACCGTGACGCGATGAGCGTGGAGCACGCGCTGGAAGAGATCAGGAAGGGGCTCGGGACGCAGTTCGACGAGAGAATTGGCAGGATATTCCTGGAAAGCGATATTTACCATCTGTGGGACCTGATTCAGGGCGATGGCCCCTCTATTCACAATGCAGGGCATGCGGCCAATTATGGAGCGGCGGCCATAGGGACGTTGTTACGATGAAGATTAGCACGCAGAACTACCATGATGTGACAGTGATTGAATTGCAGGGAGAAGTCGACGCCGACTTGGCTGATGGGCTCCGGGATACCGTCACTGAGATGGTTGCCGGGCGCAGGACACGCATTGTCCTGGATATGAGCAATGTCGGCTCTATCGACGGTCAGGGCCTGGAGCTTCTGCTCTGGGTGCGCGACTACTGCCGCGAGCACAAAACGCAACTCAGGCTCGCCGGGCTCGAAGAGAACTGCGAGAAGATACTTGAAATCACCCGATTCCAGTTTGAGTTCGACCATCATGCGGAACTGGCTGAGGCAGTCAAGAGCTTTGCATGAGCGCAGGGCAACGGAATCGAGGTAGGGTATGAGTCAGATTCTGCTCGAAAACAAGATGCAGCTTGGTCAGCTCTTGCTGGCCCGCGGCGTCGTTAGCCAGGAGCAGATCGACCGAGCGCTGGCGGAGCAGAAGGACAAAGGCCATCGCAAGCTTCTCGGTGAGCTGCTCGTCGAGATGGAGTACTGTACGGAGAACCAGATCGCGGCGGCACTGGCGGAGGCCTATGGTGTCCCCTATGCTCAGGTCAGTCCGAAAATATGCGACCCCAAAGCGGTTGACGTTCTCCCCCGTGAGTTTCTTGAGGCCCACATCGTCCTGCCGCTGTTCAAAGTCCACGACGTGCTCACCGTCGCCGTCAACGAGCCTACGAATGTCTTCCTGATTGACGAGATCGAGCGGATCAGTGGTTGCAGAGTGCAGGTCGTCTGTTCTACAACGAAAGACATCAAGGCGACCCTGCAGACTTACCTTCCGGCCGAGAATGTCTTTGTCATCGACGATATCATCGACGAGGAAGGGCTTGAAGAATTCACGCTCATTGAGAACATCGCACAAGACATCAGCGACCTGGAAGAGGTGGCGGGGCAATCACCGGTGGTTAAGCTCGTTAACTACCTGCTCTATAATGCGGTTCGCGAGAATGCCAGTGACATCCACATCGAGGTGGATGAGAAGAGACTCCGGGTGCGCTACCGAGTGGATGGCAGACTCTACGAAAAAATGCGGCCTCCACATCAGATGCACGCGGCCATCGTATCGCGAATCAAGATCATGGCGGAGTTGGATATCGCTCAACGACGTCTCCCCCAGGACGGAGGCATCCACGTTCTCGTCGAGGGCCGGCCGATCGATTTGCGCGTCTCCGTCATGCCGGGCAACTTTGGCGAGAAGGTCGTTATTCGCGTCATCGATCCGCAGAAGATCCTCTATAATTTCGAGTCCCTCGGTTTCACCTACGACAATCTACTGCGTTTCCGCCAGGTAATCCAGGTGCCCAATGGGGTCGTTCTGGTGACAGGGCCGACCGGCTCAGGTAAGAACACGACTCTGTATGCCGCCTTATCCGAGCTGAACAGTGAAGAGGTGAATATCTGCACCGTTGAGGACCCCGTCGAGTGCAACATCCAGGGCATCAACCAGTTCCAGGTCAATAACAGCGTCGGGTTCGAGTTCTCCACGGCCCTGAGAAGTCTGCTGCGACAGGACCCTGACATCATTATGGTCGGCGAGATTCGTGACATGCCGACCGCGAATATTGCCGTCCAGGCAGCACTAACAGGGCACCTGGTCTTGTCCACGTTGCACACGAATGATGCCCCGGGTGCGGTCACGCGTCTGCTAGACCTCGGAGTGGCCCCGTATCTTCTCAGTGCGTCACTCAAAGGGGTGCTGGCCCAGCGACTGGTTCGCAAGATATGTCCGAACTGCAAGGTCGAATATGAGCCGCCACCCAGCATCAGGAGAACGGTGCAAACGATTAACGCGGAGGTCGAGAAATTCTATCGCGGCGTTGGCTGCAAGAAGTGTCGAAATACCGGGCATTCCGGCCGAATTGCGGTCCACGAACTGCTCGTGCCCGACGACGAAATCATGGAGATGATCAACGAACACGTCAGTGCGAGGAAGCTTCGCATCCAAGCCCTGGCGAAAGGCATGGTTCCCTTGCAACTGGATGGCATTGAGAAGGTGAGAGCAGGTATCGTATCCATCGAGGAGATTCTACGGATTGCAACCTCGGATGGCATGGTTGGCGGCGTAGACACAAATGGACGTTGAGTTCACATAGGCCCATGGCGACTCTGCTGAAAGACACTCGCGAGATTCACGTGGAAACCCCGGTGCAGGTGAATACGGGCACGGATCGGGGACTGGACCGTCCTCAGGGTACGCGGGGCATTGAATGGTCCGAACGCCTCTATAGGGCCAGAATCAAGTCCGCCGACCTCATTCTTTTCGCCACGCAGTTGGCGGTCATGCTCGATAGCGGTGTCATCCTCAGTGATGCGCTGGATGCCATTGCCGAGCAGGCGGCCGACGCACGATTCAAGGCTATCATCCTCGACATCTCCGAGAAAGTCAAGGGAGGCGACACCTTCTCCAAGTCGCTTTCCTACTATCCATACATCTTCAACACCATGTTTATCAGTATGGTGAAGGCATCGGAAGCATCCGGCCGAATGGTGGAGATGCTCACCGTGCTGACCGGCTACCTGAATTTCGAGGTGGACACACGCAAACGCGTCTTGGGCGCTTTGACCTATCCACTCATCATGGTTCTGATGGCCATCGCCGCGACGGGCACCCTGATGTTCTTTGTGTTGCCCCGGTTCATGAGGATCTACGAGAGTCGAGGGGCGGCATTGCCCAAGCTGACCCAAGTGCTCGTGCGTTTCAGTAATATCCTGGGCAACGCTGAAATCATGACCGGCATCGTGACCGGCGGAATCTTGTTGGGCGGGTTCCTGTACTACTGGGCCCGCACCGTGAGTGGACGCCGCGTCCTCGACGCCTGCAAGATACACACGCCGGTGCTTGGCACGATG
>CAYNQP010000282.1:0-5525 GCA_964399325.1 uncultured Pirellulales bacterium | reverse complement strand
TCCGTCACGGGGAACAGCGGTTCGGTGTACCCCGGCAGATCGTGTGGGCTCGTGTGGATCTCCCAGGGAGTCCACGGATGGACCTTGCGATACTTGGCCAGCAGGCCAGTCGGGCCGATGAGACAGGTGGTGTTGAACACGTGGCCGGGCCAGTTCGCGTCGGATTCCAGGAAGGTCCCCGTCTGGATGTAGATGCCCAGCTCCTTGGCCTTCTTGGCGTACAGGTCGGTATGCTCGTTCGGGATCGGCACTGCCAGGTGCTCCAGCAGTTCGGCCGCCGTCGGGAAGATGGGGGCGGTGTGGGCAAACTCCGGAAACACCACCAGCCGCACGTCGAAGAAGGGTTCGTAGCCCACCACGGCGCTGTCGATCATCTCCAGCATCCGCGTGACATGACCGGCGATCTCGCTGCGGTCCGTGGGGTTCGGCATGTCCATCTGACACGCGGCGGCATAATATCGATCCGTCAAACTTATGCTGCTCCTTTCATTGTCTTTGGCTGTACTGGGTACCATGCTTGTGCGAGCACAAGCACGCCGGACCCTGCGGATACGCTCGCACATGATACCCGGCGGACAGCGTCAAAGGCAACGCTGATGTATGGGGTTGCAGATGGCGGTGGCGATGGGTACGATAGGCCCGTGTCGTGAGGCCAGGGAGTGTGGGATGGGGCATGACAAGCAAGGAATGGTGGGATTGTGATGTTGCGAGTGATCATAGCAATGGCGGCGGTAACTTGTGTGGCCGGCGTAACGCAGGGCCAGCAGGCGGCAGGTGAGGACCATCTGTTTTCCTATTTCACCGGCAACGGCGAGGACGGGCTGCATCTGGCCTACAGCGGCGACGGGCTCAAATGGACCGCCCTCAACGGTGGCAAGTCGTTCCTGGTGCCTTCGGTCGGCGGTAAGCTGATGCGCGACCCCTGCATCAGCCAGGGGCCGGACGGCGCGTTCCACTTGGTCTGGACCAGTGGCTGGTGGGACAAGGGCATCGGCATCGCGCACTCGAAAGACTTGGTTACTTGGTCGCCGCCGCAGTGGCTTCCGGTCATGGTCAATGAGCCTAACGCGGCCAACTGCTGGGCCCCGGAGATCTTCTACGATGACGCAACGGAGCAATACCTGATCTTCTGGGCCACGACCATCCCGGGTCGATTCCCCGAAACCGACCAGGCCGGCGGCGACCAGGCCCAGGGCGTCACCCTGAATCATCGCATGTACTACACCCAGACGCCGGACTTCAAGGCTTACGCCGGCGCCAAGCTGTTCTACAACGACGGCTTCAATGTGATCGACGCGACCCTCGTCAAGGACGGCAGCAAGTACGTCATGTTCGTCAAGGACGAGACCAAGGCGCCCGTCGCCAAGAAACACATTCGCATCGCCACCGCCGAGAAGGCCGAAGGCCCGTATGGCCACGCGTCCGAGCCGTTTACGCCGGACTGGGTCGAAGGACCGACCGTGCTGAAGATGGGCGACACCTGGTATGTCTACTACGACGGCTACACACGCCACCGTATGGAAGGCTCCAAGTCGAAAGACCTCAAGGCCTGGGAAGTCGATCACCGACCAACTCTCCTTCCCCTCCGGCGTTCGCCACGGCACCGCTTTCAAGGTCTCCGGGGAGATCGTCGCCAAGCTGAAGGAAGTGAAATAGACCTGCCTTTGACATTGTGCAAGCGATTGATGACAGACGTTAGATTGCCTCAGTTTTGGCGGTTTTTCGCTTGCGTTGGCCGTGTGTTCTGAACAGACTGTCGGCGAGTGCGGCGCATGATTCGTGGTTTTTGACAGTGTTTGAAGTGGCGTATACAGGTCCCGGAAAAGGAGCGCGAATATGACGCGGATGCTGAAGAAACGAGAAGTGATTGGACTGTGCGTAGTAGCGTTGTTGGTCTGTGGGTGTGGCAAGAAGGAGCCGGCTTCGCCGGAAACTCCGAGCGCCCCACAGTCGTCGGCGCCGGCTCAGATGCCCAACATGGCTGAGATGGCGGCTCGGACCCAGCAGGAGTTGCAACAGGCCAATCAGGGCAAGGTTGTCGAGCCGCTGGCGCCCAGCGCCATGAAGGAGTTGCTACCAGCGGAGCTGTCCGGCTTGAAACGAACGGATGCCTCCGCCGAGGGCACCCAGATGGGCGGTGTCGACATCTCCACGGCGGAAGCCCAATACGACGCTGACGGCGCGGGCGCCTCGATCCACATTGCGATCACGGACGTCGGCAATCTGAGCGGCCCGATGCGAATGGGCATGACGAGGTGGGCCATGGCTCAGTATAGCCGCGAGACCGACACCGGCTACGAGAAGACGACCACCTACGCCGGCTGCAAGGCGATGGAGAAATACGACACGCAGTCCAAAGACGGGACGCTGCGCGTGTTTGTTGCCGACCGGTGGGTGGTGGAGGTCGAGGGCAGCGAGGCCACGATGGAGGTCATCAAGCAGGCCATGGATAAGATCGACCTCAAGAAGCTCGCCACTCTCAAGTAATTCCGAGTATGAACAGCGGGGACGTGTACAAACAATACCGGGTCGCGGATGGTGCACGTCCTCGCCTTTTGTCCCCCTTTCTTCTAATCTACTGACCGGATTGGGTCGATTTGTGGTACGATGGGGTCGCAAGGGGGATTGTCTTGCCTCCGATTGGCCCTAGGGCGGGCTGATTATTTCTGTTCTCCACGGAGGGGCGGCAGCGCTGTTGCGCATGTGCGTGCGGAGGACAACAGAATGTTGCATCGAGACATCATCGCACTCTGTATCGCGTCCATCGTGTCCACTATGGGCGTTAGGCAGGGCACTCTCTATCCTTATGCACGAGGCGACGGACCCCTGCGGATCAGCGGCCGGCTCGCAGATTACGAGGGACAGCTCGTGGAAGGAGCCGTTGTGGTGCTGTATGAAGAACTGATCTATTCTTGGCCGAAACCGCGCGTCCTCACGAAGATCGCGGAAACGACGACTGCGGCCGATGGGAGGTTCACCTTTGAGGGCAGAACTGCTCCCGGAGACTATTTCTGTTGGCTCGTGGCTCACAAACGGGGGCTGGCGTTGGCTTGGGCAATGCCGCATTACCGGGAGGACGTGGTCCTTTGTCTGGATCGCCCCAAGCCCCTGGGCGGTGTCGTGGTGGACAAGACCGGCCAACCCGTCAGCGGGGCCACTGTACGCCCGTTCCTCAGAAATGAGATGATGATGGAGAATCCGCTCCCTCCACTTCCGGAGCCGTGGTGTACAGCGCGGACGGATGAAGCCGGGAGGTTTGCCTTCGACAGCATTCCGGCTGATACCACGGCCGACTTCAAGATCGAAGCGCCGGGCCGGGCCGCCCTTTGGACGTTCTGCGATTTCGGACTGGCCGAGGGTGAGCACTATCAAGCGGGGCAAACGGACATTCGAATTACCCTGGCGCCGGCCGCTCGCATCGAGGGCCAGATAGTCGATGAACATACGGGCGCTCCAGTGTCGGGCCCAACTGTATTGGCTCGACTCCACGAACGACCCGGCTGGTATTACTCTCGGCTTCAGGCTGCCACCGATCCCAACGGACACTTCTCGCTGACGGACTTGGCGCCGGGATCCTACCAGCTCCAGATCGCGCCGGCCGATGAGCCGGAGCAGCAGTGGCTCGGCACAAACCCGGTAGTAACGGTCGAATCCGGCCAGACGCTGGACGGCGTCCGACTGCTCGCCAACAGAGGAGCGCTGCTGGAGGTGGTGACAACTGACGTGAACCATGCGCCGCTGGAAAATGTTGGAATCCACGTGTGGTGTCGTCCGTTCAGCCACAAGGCTCTCACGGACGCCAACGGGTTGGCGCGGCTTCGTGTCCCGGCGGGCAAGTGTACGATGTCCGCCGGCAAACCGTTCTACGAGGAAATCACGGTGGTTCGAGATGTCGTGCTGGGCAAAGGGCAAACCCGGAGAGAGTCGATAGAGATTGCTCGTTCAGACGTTCGCGTTTCGGGGATCGTAACAGACCCGGACGCCCGGGCATTGTCAGGCGTGTTCATCAAGCACGGGGCGTCTGATTGGGGTACGATCGGTGACAGCAATGGACGGTTTAGGTACATCTACTATCAGGTGCCGCGCTTGCCTGCCACGAACACGGTGATGGCGCGATACGAGCCGTTGGGACTGGCCGGAATCGTGACGTTGGAGGACCCGTTGCGGAGCGGACGCTTCCAGTACGATATCACGCTCACACCGGCTTATTCACTCTCAGGCCGTGTCACCGAGCCTAATGGTGCAGGTATGTCGGGGGCCCACGTCCAGCTCATGTTGGCCTACAGGGAATGGCCTTGGCAATACGACGGCCCCGTGGCTGAAGTCCTCACAGATGCCAAGGGTGCCTACTGTATCCGTGGGATCCCAAAGCCGGATGACGACTGTTGTTGGATCGTTGTTGCAGGCGTGCCGGGATATGGTCAGAATGCGACCGATCCGGTCTCCTTAACAAGTCCCGTCAACGAGCCGGTCGCACTGGACCCGATCGTTTTGCTGCCGGCCGACCAGATGGTTTCAGGGACCGTGGTTGATGCCGATGGCACGCCCGTTCCTCATGCGCTAGTGGAGACGCCGCGGGCCTACGGCGAAGACCTGCGTCAGCCGCGGCGTCGCGTGCTGACCGACGCGGACGGTCGATTTCGGATCGAAAGAATCTGCAAAGGGCCGGTCAAGCTCAACGGTTCGACGCGCGACAGCCGGCGTGGGACCACGCACGCGGCCGGCGGCGAGGAGAACGTCAAGATCGTGCTGGGCCAGACGCTCAGTTTTGCCAGATACTTCAAAGGCGTGCGCCTGCCCCTCTGGAGCGAATTAGGATTGCCCGAGTCCCCGTCCGGCCAGGAGGGCAAGGCCATACTGATTTGTCTGGTGGACATTGAACAGCGTCCGTGCCGGCACTGCCTCAGCCAGGTCGCGCAACGGGCCGAGCGGTTGACGGAACTCGGTGTTGCCGTCGAGGCCGTGCAACTTTCGCAGAGCACGCCGGAAGAAATCCGGAACAAGGCCAGCGAATACGGAGTGGCTTTGCCGCTGAGGGCCATCACAAGCGATCCGGAGGCCATCCATCGAGCCCTCGGCATACGGTCCCTCCCGTGGCTCGTTCTGGTCGACAAGGACCGCACGGTTCGCGCTGAGGATTTCGCTCTCGCCGACCTCGACCATGTCCTGGAAACCTGGCGCGAACCTTGACAGAAGCCATTCTTCACGTAGAATAAGGGGCTATGGCTGATGGGCGTGCGTCGACAAGAAAGAAGAAGAAACGGAAGAATCCCGTCCTGGACTGGCTGTTGTACGTGGCGGTTCGGATTCTCGTGGTCTTTCTCTACCTCTTCGACGTGGAGACGAACCTGAGGTTTGCCTGCTTCCTGGGTCGCCTCCTGTGGAAGCACTACCATCGGGGTCGCCAGCGGGCCCTGGATAATCTGCTCGCCAGTTTTCCGGAGCAATCCGAGGAGTGGAGGTGGCAGACAGGTCGGCGCAGCTTCGAGCACATCGTCATGCTGACGATCGACATCCTGTTCACG
>CAYNQP010000281.1:0-5544 GCA_964399325.1 uncultured Pirellulales bacterium | reverse complement strand
GATTATGATGAGCGTGCGGCCCGTGTCGCCCCGCCGAGCGAGCAGGCGGAGCCCTTCGGCGGATTCGGTTCCGCGGTAGCTGGCCTTCAGGTCAGGGTGCTGGCTGCCCGCGGGATCCTCGTCCACGACACCGACCATTGACCTGCCCGCCCGCAGGTGACGACCCTCAAGAACCACATGACAGGACAACGCCGGCACACAAGTCCTGTCCGCGATCCGCTGCACCCGATCCACCCCCAAGCCCGGTAGCGGATATACTTGTCTACTGCATAGGCGCTTGTGTACGGCACACCACCAGAGTCACGCATGGGTCAAGAAGCCACCTTACGGCCAACTATGACAGCGATTACGCGCGAAGCGGCGTGGTTTCGATTTGACATAAGCTCCCGGCACAACTACACTTGCTCTTATGACTAAGCAGGAGATCAAACGCAGGCTGGCCGAGGCAATCCGGCACGCTCCGCATTTTGGAGACATCAAGTCGGTGGCCGTTTTCGGGTCGCATGTTGACGGTGCCCCGACGGAAGACAGCGACGTGGATGTGTTGATCGATTTCGAGCCCACGGCGGCCATCGGGTTCTTCGCGCTATCCGATATCAAGGACTCCCTGCAAACGGCCCTCAGCAAACCCATCGATCTGCTGACCCCTCAGGCTATCAGCAAGTATTTCAGAGCCCGAGTCCTGGCCCAAGCTGAGACCATCTATGAAAGATGACCGCACCTACCTCAGTCATGTTCGCGACGCCATTGGCCTGATAGACTCCCGTACGGGTTGAGGATGCGCCCTATAGACACTTCGCAGTTGTCATTCCTGCGCAGGCAGGAATCCAGAACACTACCGACATTGGCTGGACCCCTGCCTGCGCAGGGGTGACAGATGCGGGGCACGCTAGGTGGCTCACGCGAGCACCACACGTACGGACTTGAGGCTGCCACACATCGGACCTCTCCTTTTCCTACGGGTCGAGGCCCGGACTCGGTGCGGCGGCTTGCCAGTTGGTGGGGTCGTTGCCGCTGTGGGCAGGCCCAGCGTCGACGCGTTGGAGGGCGTCGCCTTGGCCGTCGGGGGTCTCGGGCCAGGGGGCGACATCGCCGTAGATCACCTCGTCGATTATCGCCCACGCGATCGGGTCGTTGAGGTCGCCGGTCGCCAGGGGCTTTTCCAGTGCCACGCGCTCGCCGCCATTGGCGAGGCTGCCTTGCCACGGGCCGAAGATGTCCGTGCCTGCGGCCAGCGGACCTGAACCATAGGCGGCGACAAACGCACTTAAGCGGGACGTCTCGACCTGCGGGTCGAAGCCGACCAACACGAGGCGGCCGCCGGATGGGATGGTTATGTCAACTGGTAGGACATAGTCGGCACCGCCGGCCAGACGCCAACTGCCGTCGGCGCTCGCCAATGTCACCGACGCATTCGTCGGATTGTATAGCTCGATGTACTCGTCGTTCGGATCGGCCGGATGGTACATGATCTCGTCGATCACGATGTCGGCTATCGGATTGGCGTTCGTCGAGTTACGCGAGGGGGCCAGGCGGGACCAATACGGCGCCCCATCCGGACAACGGCCCAGCGAGAGCCCATCTTCCTGGGCCTTGAACGCCACGGCATCGACCACACGGTCAGCCGCCGGGCCGGGCAGATACGACAGGAACAAGTCTTCCCCCGCACGGCTAAGGCCGAAGCCAAAACCCGTGGTCTGGTCGAAGCTCAGATAGCCATGCGCTGGAATCGACCCGGTGGGAATCGCCCATTTCTTCAGGTCGCCGACATCGTCGCTGAGATACCAGCCGGTTAGATCGACGCTGGCGGCTGTCGGATTGTACAGTTCGATCCAGTCGGTGGAGCCGCTGGAAGCCAGGAGCTCATTGATGACGACCGTCGCGGCGAGATCCGGATCATCCCGGCCCGGGGAGCCACCGATGTGCGTGCTCGCGCGCCAGTTGCCCGGATAGTCCAACGATCCGAACGGCTCGTTCAGGACCGCCGACGTCAGCGGGACCAGCGAATGTCCGGCGCCGTCGGCCGCGACGGGCCAGCCCCGGCCGTCGCCGTACGCGAACTCGGCAATGGGCCCATTCCAGAAATCGACGACGCAGACGGTTTCGCCCCGGTTGGCCAGCTTGCCGGTGTACTGACCGGCGATGAGGCTCGACAGGGCCGACCCATACCGCGAGAGGAAGGCCGCCTTGTTCTTGACGACCAGAACGAACTGGCCCGGGCCCAAGGTGGTGACAGCACTGCCGGCGAAATCGAATGTCACGCCGGTACTGATGGAAACGCTGGTCAGGTCGAGCGTTTCGTCGCCGGTGTTCTTAAGCTCGATGAACTCGAACTCATCATTGGCGGTCGTATCGGGCGCCGGCGGATCGGCGGGGTTGTACATCAACTCCGTGACGCGCAGGTCCGCCAGGATACCGGCGGCAATCGGCTCGCCCGCTTCGAACTGCGCGGGGGCCGACCAATGGCTCCAGCGGCCAGTATCGTCTTTCATGCGGCAGCGGACGCGATAGATCCGGCCGGGCTTGACGACCGAGGCCGGGATCTTCACGTCGGCGTTAAAGGTTGTCAGATCATCGCTCTGCCAGGTGGCCTCGATCTCGTACTTACCGGGCGTGCCGCGAAAGATCGGGGCCGGAGCGGCAGGCTCGTCGTCGCCGCCGGTGTCGGCCGTCCTCTCGGCTATCAGGCTCGCCTCGGCGAAACAATCGGAACTAATGCCAAGCGACGCATTGAGCACCTGAACGGCGATGACGTTGGTGCCATCGACAAGCAGGTCCTGCGGCGCGCCAATTTCATACTGGACAAAATCGAATATCTCGATCGCGTCCATGGCCGTGGCGCTATAGGGTAACTCGTCGCTGGTAAGGTTGTCCTGGAAAACGAGGTTGCCGTTGATCCAGACGTTGATGCCGTCGTCGTATCTCAATTTGAGGATGAGCGTGTCAAAGGCGCCCAGGCCGGTGGCGTCAAAGGACTTGCGCAAGTAGATGCTCGTGTACCCGTCGCGCATGTCGTCGAGGATCGTGGAGATGAAACTCTCTCCGAAGCCGATGGGCGTGGTCCCGACCAACCAAGCCGAGTCGTTGAAGGCGCGTTGACGCCATGCCCCGGCGGTGGCCGAAGGCTCGGCCGTCCCCTTGAAGTACTTCCACTGGGCCCCTTCCGGTACGAAGACGTACTCCGAAGCACCGCCGCCACTGGGCTGAACCGCCCGCGAGGCCGGGCTCACCTCGGCGATGCGCCATTCCATCGCAGCGAACGTGCCGGCACCCTGCGAGTCGCTGAACGGCGTGGTCCGGAAGGTCAACGCGTTGGCGGGGTAGCCGTCGGGAGCGGTCGGGGTGACAAGGGGCGTCTGCGGGGCCGCGGCGTCTTCGGTGTACGTGTCGAACGCGCGATTGTCCGAGATGATGTAGTCTTTCATGATTTGGACCATGCCGCGGAAGTCCTTGCTATCGGCCTGCTGGTAGAACCGGCCCTGACCCGCCTTGCTGGAATCGACATAGCCGCTGCTCAAAATTGGATTATAGTCCCACATCGCCCGATCGGCGTCGACGAAGGTGGGGCCGCCGCCCGGAGGATCGATGACATCGGCCAGGTCGTTGAGCAGTTGGTACGCCTGGTCGGCGTTGTAGAGCAGGTCGTGGAACTCGCGCAGGCGGTTCCGGTATTCGATGTCGATGTTGGGATTGGAGAAGATGCGGCCCGACGACTTGAAGTCATCTTCGCCGTTGCCGTACATGTTGTTGGCCCAGGTCAGGTCTACGTCCCAGGGCAGCATGGACCACTGGTTGGTCAGCGGATTGAGATAGAAGAACCAGTTCTTGCCATAGGCGATGTCACCGTGGTGGATGCCTTCGACCACGCAGCGATAGCCATAGTAGCCGTCAAGATTGACGTTGTCGCGCCACCACTGCTCGGCCGGGCGGCTGCGGTAGCTGTTCATGAACTGGTTGAGGTCCGACCGGTTGGTGGCTCCCGTCGGTCCCTGGTTGTTCAACTCGCCCGAGTAGCCTTCGATCTTGTAGAGATTGCCGTCGGGCAAACCGTGCTCGTCGAGGAAGCGGCCGTCCATCTGCTCGATGTTCATGTACAGACCCCAGAAGTCGCCCTCGTACTGCGTGGCTCCGAATTCGTCGGCCTCGTCGATGATCCGGAAGTGCATCCAACTGGTCTTCGGGGCCTCGCAGCCCATGAGATTGAAGAGCTTGAACCCCGCCGCCTCGAAGATGCCCTGTTCGCCGCGATGCTGATAGTCCCCCTGCTGGATACAGGCCGAGAAGTTGATCTTGTCCCACTTCGTATCGTACGGCCGACCGTAGTCGTCCCGCGCCTGGAAGTAATGTCCACGTTGAAAATCCATCTTCCACATATTCTTGCCCATGGCGTAGCGCCAAACGCCCCCGCGGGCACGGTAGCGGATGTGGTCGTAGACCTGACCGTCATAGACCAGAGTCCCCCACCACTTGTACTCGCTGCCGCCGTACCGCTCGATCCAGGTGCACATCTCGACGTCCGACTTCTTGCTGATGAGGTGATAAACCGGCAGGCTCTGCATCACCTCCAGGCTGTACTCGACCACTTCCCCCATCGCCCCCGCCACCCCCGGCCGAATCGCACCCGTCCACGCCGGGATGCCGTCATAGACAAGATACGCAAAATTCGGCTGCGGGTCGTCCGCGTACGGCACCTGCAGATGGTTCCCATTGTCATCCAGCACAAACAGCCGATACCGCACGAGCATCCGGTTCACCTGCACCTCCGCCGGCATCTGCACGGAATAGACATCGTCCCCGGCCACCATGTCCCCATCGAGCCCATCGTCGTGCATGTCCACCGTAATCCAATACGCACCATACGCCACATCCTTCACCGAGATGTACCCCCCCGGCGGCACCGGCTGGTACGACAGCTTTACTACCGGCGCGCCGCCCGCATCGGTCACCTTCGCCGTAATCGTCACCACGTCCCCGGATTTCGGCTGCCTCGGCGTATGCTCCACTTGCCGCACGAAAGGCGGCGCATCGTCCCTCAACACGTCTGCATTCGTGAATGCCGGCGTCGGCACCGACGACCGCCACGCACCGCCCAGGTCGTTGTCGAACAGCGGATTTATCAACTGCATGGAATACCCGCTGCCCAGCCGGCCCCCCGACGCCGCATCCCCCACCGTCGGCCACGGGAACCCAAGCTGGTAGTCCACCTCGTCCACCACCTGCCCCGCCGCGTCGCACAGGGTCACCCGCTCGCCCTCACTGCTAAGCTTGCCACCGTACGGCCCAAAGACAAGATGCTCGGGCAGATCCTGCCGCAGGTTCGTCCACTTGGCCACGAGCTGGTCCGGGTCCTCTGCCACAACCAGATACCCCCCCGGCGGCAGCACCGTCCCGGCCGCAAACGTATAGAAAATCCCCGATGAAAACGACCATCCGGAGATGTCGACACTCGAACCGCCCCCGTTGTGCAGCTCGACGAACTCCACCAACTCCGTCTTCACATCCGGGTTTGTGTGCAACTCGTTGATGACAACGGTGGGGCCGGCC
>CAYNQP010000280.1:0-5552 GCA_964399325.1 uncultured Pirellulales bacterium | reverse complement strand
ACCCTAGTCCGGCCGCACTGCCAGGTACGCCAGGGACTGATACGGACGTTCGAGTTTCCTCAGAATCTGTTCTTTGGTGCTGCCGACGAGGACGTGATCCTGTTTCTGGGCAAGGAGCCGAACCTGGCGTGGGAGGACTACGCCGACTGCATTTTCCGGCTATGCACGCAGTTCGGTGTGGAAATGGTGTACTTCATCGGCAGCGTCTCTGGGCTGGTCCCGCACACGCGAGACCCCCACGTGTTCTGTTCGGTTTCCGATGCCCAGCTCAAGCCGGTCTTCGAGCGATACGGTATTGGGTTCAGCGAGTACGAGGGGTCTGCAGGCATCTCCACGTACCTGATCGCCAAGGCCGAGAGCTACGGCATCGATATGGTCAACCTCGTGGCGACCGTGCCGGCGTACGTGCACGGTAACAATCCCAAGTGCATTGACGCGGTTGTGCGCCGTGTTGCCGGCATGCTCGGTCTGGAGTTGCACCTCGACGACCTGCGGGTCGCCGCGGATGAGTTCGAGAAGAAGCTCACCGACGTGGTGAACGAACAGCCGGAACTGGCGGAGAGCGTGGTCAAGCTCGAACACGACTACGACAATGAAGTATTCGACAACGAGATGGGCGATTTGAAACAGTGGCGGCATCAGAAAGGCATCCGGTTGGACTGACACGCATTACGCCCGGCCGATGGAGGCTGGCAGAATGTCGAACGTTCCGCGTCGAGGGCGAGCCATGGATAGGTCACTGACACAAGGAAGAGTCGGCGTGCTTTGTACAAGCACAGGGAGGATACTGGAATGACAACGCTTCGATCTTCCAGGAAGGCATCATTGTATCTTGTTGCGGCAGTGCTGAGTGTTTTCGCTTGTGGGTCGGCGCTCTCGCAACAGGTCGTCGGTCGTCAGGGCGAAACACCCGAGCAACGGGATGCGCGTATGAAATGGTGGCGAGAGGCCCGTTTTGGCCTGTTTGTTCATTGGGGAACCTACGCCGTCCCGGCGGGGACGTACAACGGCGAGCGGATTGGCGGCATCGGCGAGTGGATCATGAATCGGGGCAAGATTCCGGTGGCCGAATACAAGCAATTCGCCAAGCAGTTCAATCCGGTCAAATACGATCCTGATGCTTGGGTGCGGCTGGCCAAAGAGGCCGGCATGAAATACATCGTCATTACCAGCAAGCACCACGACGGTTTTGCGTTGTTCGACTCAAAGGTCACGGACTGGGACATCGTCGACGCGACGCCGTACGGCAAAGACCTGCTCAAGCCGCTGGCCGAGGCGTGCCGCAGGCACGGCCTCAGGCTGGGATTCTACTACTCGCAGGCGCAGGACTGGAACCATCCGGGCGGCGCCGCAGCAGGGGGGCATTGGGACCCCGCGCAGGACGGTGACATGGACGAGTACATCCGCAAGATCGCCGTCCCGCAGGTGCGCGAGATTCTCACAAATTACGGCAAACTGGGCATTTTATGGTGGGATACGCCGACCGGTATGAACAAGGATCGCGCCGACATGCTCCTACCTTTGCTCGACCTGCAGCCCGGCATCATCACCAACAACCGCCTCGGCGGAGGCTACCAGGGCGATCTCAGCACGCCGGAGCAGCGCATTCCCGCCACCGGCACGCCCGGCCGCGACTGGGAAACCTGTATGACGATGAACGACACCTGGGGCTTCAAGAGCTATGACGACCACTGGAAATCTACGCAAACGCTCATCCGCAACCTCGTCGACATCGCCAGCAAGGGCGGCAATTACCTCCTGAACGTCGGCCCGACATCGCTGGGAGAAATTCCCGAGCCGAGCGTCGAGCGGCTCAAGGAAATCGGCAAGTGGATGGAGGTCAACGGCACCTCGATCTACGCCACGACCGCCAGCCCGTTTCCCAAGTTGGCATGGGGTCGCTGCACGAAGAAACTGCGTGACAACGGCGCCTTGCTCTACCTGCACGTTTTCGATTGGCCCCAAGACGGTAAGCTGCTGATACCGGGCCTGCGCAGCGAGATCCGCAGGGCCCGGCTGTTGGCAGGCAACCGCAGGCTGGAGACGACGGTCACCGAGGACGGGGTGGTTGTCACAGTCCCCGCGGAGCCTTTGGACCCGATCGACACCGTGATTGTCGTGCGGATCAGCGGCGAGCTCAGAGTCGAGAAAACACTGCCCGGCCAGGCGGCGGATGGGACCATGACGCTCCCGGCCCCCATGGCCGAGATTCACAATCCCAACGGCGCGGACGCCCAAGTCGAAGACATCGACGGCAAAGCCAGCATCGGCTTCTGGACGAACGATCAGAGCTGGGTCGCCTGGCAGTTCAAGATCGACAAGCCCGGACCGTTCGACGTGGTCGCGACGATCGCCACCTCGGCGGCCGGCAGCAAGTTCGAGGTGGCTGTCGGGAGCGAGAAACTCGCCGCCGAGGCCCCCAACACGGGCAGCTACCAAAGCTTCCAGACCGTCACGCTCGGCAAAGTCGAGTTGAAAAAGAAAGGCGCCTGTGAATTGAGCATCAGGCCCGTGCAAGGTCAGTAGCAGCCGATCAACCTTCGCTCGGTTGTCCTCAAACCGGCGTCGTGATTCACGGCCCGGCCTTGCATAGGTGCGGCTCTTGGTGACCGATACCGATGACGATACGTAACCGCCTGCTTGTGCTTTTATTAGCGATCTCGCTGACGCCGCTGATCGTCACGTCGCTGCTACAGCAGATATCGATCCGCGTCGCCCGCAACCGTCTGGCCGCCAAGACGATGGAGACCCTTGACGCCAGCGCGCGGCAGGCGCTGCAGGAGCAGCTTCAAAGCCACGTGGAAATCCTCAATCGCGAGCGGCAGTTGGCGGACGCCTTGCTGGCCCGCCAGGCCCGCGAGGTTGAGCTGCGCCTGGCCGACCTGACGCCGCCGGAGATATCCGACACGAGAGATCGCCCCTTGGATACGAACATGGCCGATGTTCGCCGGGCACTAATGCGCGGACGGGGTGGCAACGACCCGGCGTCCAGGGTTCGGCCCGACCTGAACGGCAGAGGGATGCGTCCGGGCCCGCCCGCTGTTGAGATTGTCGCATCCGACTACAGGTTTGGATTCGATCCCAACCTAGAGAGTGTGCCCGCGCAGCGTCACCCCTACTTTGATGAGCCGACCGAGCCCAACGCCGCGCCGTTGGACCCGAACTATCAGTCCCAGACCTGTCTCGTCCTGCGCGATGACAACGAGACGCTGGCCGAGCAGGCGCTGCCAGAGCTGGCCACCATGACGCCCGTCTATCACGAGATCTGCGGCTACCAACCCCAAGGGATCCTGTGGCTGCACACCTGCCTCAATGTGGGGCTCTATACTACCTACCCCGGCGGCGTGCCGCCGCGCGAGCCCTTGCGATACGATCCCCGCCGGACCGAATGGTATCTCCGAGCCATTGACTGGGCCCAGAACCTGCGCCTCCGTCCCGGATTGTCCGAGCGAGGTCCTCGTCCGGACGGCGCATCGCAGCGGTTCATGCCACCGCGTGAAGGCGCGCGACGCAACGGGGGGATGCCCCAGGACGCAGGACGCCGTCGCGGCTTGGATTTCATACGCGGCCTCCGAGCACGCATCAGGATCGAGGCCAGCCAAGGCGCGCCCACCGTGGACCCCTTCACCAATCAGGCTGTGGTGGTGCGGTCTGTTCCGGTGCGGTACGCGGACGGTTCCTTTGCGGGTGTCACCGCCGTGGTCCGGACGATCCCGGAGATATTCGCGAGCATGCAACTGCCCGAGCGGTGGGGGACGGATATTGAGCGAATGCTGGTCATGGTCGATCCCAATGCCCCGGCGGAGCGTCGCACGCAGATACTGCTCCACGACGGTCTTGTCGACGACAATGTGACGCGCGACCCCAGACGCCGGTTGTTCAGAGAAGACCTTCGGTCGAAGGACTCCGAGATGTTGCGCACGGCCGTCGATGACATCGTCAAGGGCGAATCGGGCGTTCGCGCGATGGAGTACAAGGGCCGGATGTGTCTCTGGGCGTATCAGCCGCTGGATATCCCGCAGGTCGCGGCCTTCCTGATCGTCCCGCAAGAGCGCGTGGTCGCGCTGGCCCGGACGATGGAGCAGTCGTTGATGAAGGAGAGCCTGTTCTGGCTACAGGGTGCGACGATGGTCGTGCTGGCCGCGGCGATCGTCGCGGTCGTGCTGGCCGCCATGAAGGCCAGGGACGTGACCAATCCGATCAACGCCCTGATCGAAGCCGGCCGCAAGCTCGGAGGCGGCAACTACGACGCCCAGGTGGTTATCGCCACGGGTGACGAGTTCGAGCAGCTTGGCCGCGTGTTCAACGAGACCGGTCCCAAGCTGCGTGATCGCGAGAAGATGAAGCGATCGCTGGAGCTTGCCGCGGCTATCCAGCAGAGCCTCCTGCCGGGCCGCGCCCCGGCCGTCGACCGCTTCGAGATCAGCGGCCGCTGCGTCTACTGCGACGAAACCGGAGGCGACTACTACGATTTCATCGATTTGTCCAAACCAGCGCGAAGGCAAGATGCCTTCGGCGCGAATATCGGTGCTGACCGCGTCGGCCTGGTCGTAGGCGACGTCAGCGGCCACGGCATCGGCGCCGCGCTTCTCATGGCGGCCACACGCGGCATGCTCCACGCCGAGGCCAGTTACCATGTGGATAATCTCAGTCGTCTGTTTCAGTCGCTCAATTCCCGACTCCTTGCGGAGATGGATGACGATCGGTTCGTTACACTCTTTTATGGCCTGCTCGACAATGAGGCCCGCACGCTGGTCTGGGCCTCCGCCGGCCACGAGCCGGCCCTCTGGTACCATGCCGAGACCGGCCGCATCGAAGAGTTGCCGAACACGGGCATGCCGCTCGGCGTCCGGGCCGATGCCGCCTTCGAGCAGGCCGGCCCCGTCGTCCTGGCTCCGGGCGACGTTCTCGTCGTCGGCACCGACGGCATCCACGAAGCCCAAGACGCACAGAGCGGGTTCTTCGGCAAGGAGCGCTTCCTGGAAATCATCCGCAGCCAAGCGAACCTCTCCGCCGACCAAATCTGCAGCGCCGTCATCAACGACGTCACCCAATTCGTCCACCCCGCTTCCCGCACCGACGACATCACCCTCATCGTCATCAAAGCCAAACCGTAGACCCGTTTGCAGTGTGCCCGTAAGGGCATAAGTTGTAGGGTGGGTTCTCAACCCACGCGGTCGATGCTCTGAGAGACGATCCGCTCATTGAACAGCTCGCCGGTCAGCAGCATCGCCCGCATAATCGTCAACAGCTTGCGGGCGTCGATGCGATCGTTCTTCTTGCGGGTTCGATAGATCCAGGTCATCTTGTGAGGGTTTGAGACCGTTAGCGTATCGACACCGTCTCGCAACGCATCATAGTAGTAGGCAGCCTGGCCACTGATCTCAAAAGTCAGATGCAGCCGTTTGCGACCTTCTGTGACCACACAGGCCACGGTCTTCTTGTCATCGATGTCGCAACCAATATACTTGTCTTTCATGCGAGCCTCCTTGGTAGAAAGGGCCTTGTGGCGTTCATGCAACGACCACGCACGTAAACTCAAAACCCTATCC
>CAYNQP010000279.1:0-5571 GCA_964399325.1 uncultured Pirellulales bacterium | reverse complement strand
GAGCAAGCCGCCCTTCCAGGTGAGGTATGCCGCGGAATTGAAGGACCCCGCGAAGTTCTACCAGGTCATGGACAGGGCCTCCGAGATGATAAGTGAGGGGCCGATTGCCGACTTCTACGAGAAGATGGGCATGAAGATAGCGTTCGACCTCAAGCGCAAGGCTGAAACCTACAAGGGTGTCGCCGTCGACGCGATCAAATTCACCATGGAACCCACCGACGCCAACGAACCGGATATGCAGATGGTCACAGCCATGTACGGCGGCGGGATGAACATTCAGTTGGCGGCGGTGGACAACCTCCTCCTTTATGCTTTGGCCCAGGACCCGGCACCGATGGTGCACGAGCTCATCGATCAGGCCAAGGCGGGAGGCCCCAAGCAAGTCCCCAGTGAAGTGCAGGCAGCCTCGCAGTTGATCCCCGGCGCCGACAAGGCCGACTTCTTTGTGAGCTGTAACGTTCTGAGAATGGCGCAGATGATGAACGCGATGACACCCATGCAGATGCCGGAGGACATGCCCACGCAGGGCAACCTCGCGGTGGCCGGCAATGTGGGCGACGGCAAGATGACAGTGAACGTGGCCGTGCCCAAACAGCATGTGATGGAGATCATGGGGCTCGTCATGCAAATGCAGATGCAGCAAATGCAGCAGAACAATGGCGCTGCCGGCGACCAGGAAGGATAGCCGCGGCGATCTTAGAAATTCTCCAGGGCGGCCGCCAGATGGATGGCAATCAGCATCAGGTAATCCAGATCGCTGGGCGTGTAAGGTTCGCAGTTTACGTCATTGTCAACGTATAGCAGGCCAAAGCAGCCCGTGGCGCCAACCGCGGGGGCGATCATGACCGAACGTGCGACCTTCTGGTCGCCTTGGGCGGGCGCCTGGGGCAGGAGCAGGAACTCTCGCTTCTCCAGGGCGTGACGGACTACCGCGTCCTTGAGCCCGATGTCGGCAAGCGCCAAGGTTTGGCCGTTTGCCGCTCTGCCTCCCTCTGCCATCATGGGGCCGTCCGGATCGTTCCGAAGCATGCACCAAACACGGTGGGCGGCAAACTGCTCGGAGAGGACATCGAGCAATGCATTCAGTACTTCCTCCGGACCGTTGGCCTGACAGATAACCTCGGTGGCCCGGATGAAATCAGCCGCTCGCCCGGCGGGAAGTCGGATGTCCGGGGCGTGTTGGGTATCGGGGTTTCTCTTGATGACTTGCGGCTCACGGCGGACGCCGGTGAGCGTGTCTTCAAGATGAATGCGTCTGTCCGGGGTCGCGCCTTCTTCGAGATCGACCTCAATCGTAAAATCGGCGATGCGGATGCAATCACCCGTATCGAGCAGGGCCTCGTGAACCGGCTTATCGTTCAGGTAAGTCTGGTTGGCGGAATCTAGATCCTGGATCGTCCATCTGCCCTCGGCGGTGGCAAAGAGGACAGCGTGCTGCCTCGATACGGCGGCCTCGGGCAGGAATATCTGGCTCTGCGAGTGCCGGCCGATGTAAACGGGCCCCTGAGTGCATTGGAACGTGTTGATGACGCGCTTACCCTGCTTCACGACAAGACGCATTGGTCCAACTCCCACCAGGACGTAGACTCCACGAGTAGATTGTGGCTACCGCGGCCGACCTTGTCAACGGCCAATTCACGGCTATAATATCGCTGGTCATAGGCGTGATCCGTCTGACAATGCCGCCGACTGACCGCTGATTAAGGAGAGCCTGTCGTGGGACAGTTACGAAGACAGCTTGGCGTGCTGGACGTCTTTGCCGTGGCGGCCGGGGCCATGATAAGCTCCGGGCTGTTCATTCTCCCAGCGATCGCCTATGCCAAGGCCGGCCCCGCCGTAATCGTCTCCTATCTGCTCGCGTCGGTGTTGATCGTGCCGAGCGTGCTGAGCAAGGCAGAACTCGCAACCGCTATGCCCCGGGCCGGCGGCACCTATTTCTACGTGGAGCGTAGCCTGGGCCCGATCTTCGGTCTGTTCAGCGGGTTGGCCAACTGGTTCTCTCTGGCGTTGAAGAGCGCGTTTGCGGTCGTCGGCATGGCGATTCTCGTCGAACTGACTGTCCAGGAGATCTTCGATGTCCAGATGCAGCCTGTCCACTTGAAGATGATCGGAGTCATCTGCTGTGCCGTGTTTACGCTCTTGAACATCGTGAGCGTCAAGCACACCAGTCGGCTCCAGGTCCTCCTGGTGGCGGCACTATTGGCCATTCTCTTCGTGTTCATCCTGACCGGCGCCGAGACCATCAATCTGGCCCGCTATGAGGGGTTCCTGCAGAAAGGCTGGGCGGCTGTGTTCGCCACGGCCGGCTTGGCATTCGTCAGCTTTGGTGGCCTGACGAAAGTCGCCAGCATCGCCGAAGAGGTCAGACACCCGGGCAGGAATCTGCCGCTCGGTATGACCTTGGCGTGGTTCGTCGTGGCCCTGCTCTATATGGCCGTCGTGGCGATTACGGTCGGCGCTGTGGACGGCCCGGAGCTAACCGGCAGCCTGATGCCGATCTCTCTGGCGGCCGGCAAGGCCATGGGGACCTTCGGATACGTGTTGCTGTCTCTGGCGGCAGTGGCCGCCTTTGTCACTACCGCCAACGGCGGAATCCTGGCGGCCTCGCGCTCCCCCATGGCGATGAGCCGGGATCAATTGGTGCCGGCGTTCCTGGCCCGAGTGAACAAGCGGTTCGGCACCCCGCACAGCGGCGTCCTGCTCACGGGCGCCTTCATGATCGCCGCGATTGTCTTCCTCGACATCGGAACCCTCATCAAGACCGCGTCCACGCTGATGATCATCCTCTTCATCCTCGATAACGCCAGTGTCATCATCATGCGGGAGAGTAGGATCCAAAGCTACCGCCCGTTGTTCCGCTCGCCGATGTACCCTTACGCGCATATCATTGCCATCATTGCGTATGCCGTTCTGATCGTGGATATGGGCGTGGTGCCGCTTTCGATCTCCGGCGCCTTCGTCGTTCTCAGCGCCGCCTGGTATTGGCTGTACGTCTCCAAACGCGTCAAGCGCGCGTCGGCCGTGATGCACATCGTCGAACGGGTCACCGACAAGGCCATCAAGACCGTCACCCTCGAAAATGAGCTTCGCGACATCCTGATCGAACGAGACAACATCATCTCGGACCGATTCGACCAGTTGATCAGGAACTGCGAGATACTCGATATCGAGGGCAGGCAAACCTCCGAGGAGATCTTACGCCGGGCCGCAGAAATTCTGGCCAAGCGACTCGATCTCGACGAGTTCGTCCTCCACGAGAAATTCCTCCGCCGGGAAGCGGAAGGCGGCACCGTGATCCAGCCGGGGCTGGCCATTCCGCACATTATTATCGAGGGAAACAACAAATTCGATGTGCTGCTTGTCCGGGCCCGAGACGGAATCCGGTTCTCGTACGCTCAGGAGCCGGTCCAGGTCATGTTCATCCTTGCCGGCAGCAAAGACCAAAGAAATTACCATCTGCGGGCCCTGATGGCCATCGCCCAGATCGTGCAGGAGAAGCAATTCGAGCAGAAATGGTTGGCGGCCCGCGACACCGAGGGCATTCGCAACCTCATCCTGCTGTCGACCCGACAGCGGGATCAAAGCCCTGCCGCCGATTCGTGAGACTCCCGGCCGCGACACCGACCGGGTCTGAGAGAGGGCTTGAAGGGCCGCCGCTTTGGTGTATAATGGCGTCGGTCGCTAGGGGTGACCTGCCAAATGGCCGGTCTGAGAGAAAACCCTCCGAACCTGATCAGGATAATCGCCCGATGGGTCGCACACGACAAGTGCATTCGCGTACGCACTAAGGGCGGATAGACCTGCGTAGGAAAGCGATGAGCCAAGTGGTGTTGTGATGATGCCAAGAAGTCGCTTCCAGCGGGAGCGATTTTTTTGTTGGGTGCAAGGAGTCCAAAGGACATGACAACGCAGTTACAGCAGGCCAAAACCGGAATAGTCACGCCACAGATGCGGCAGGTTGCCGAGGCGGAGGGAGTGAACCCCGAAATGGTACGCACCGAGGTTGCCGCGGGGCGGCTGGTCATACCGGCCAACACACGGCATTTGAAGGAAACCCTCAAGCCCATGGGCATCGGCCGGGCTCTGACAACCAAGGTCAATGCCAACATCGGGACCAGCAGCGTGCGATGCTCCGTGCAGGGTGAAATCGAGAAGATGCAGGCAGCGATGGCGGTCGGCGCCGATACGATCATGGACCTCAGCACAGGTGGCAACCTCGACGAGATCCGCAAGGAACTGCTGGCTCACTGTCCCGTTCCTTTCGGCACCGTGCCGATCTATCAGGTTATCGAAGGCAGGAACGTCGAGGACATCGACCACGACATCATCCTCAAGACGATCGAGAAGCAGGCCGGCCAGGGTGTGGATTTCTTCACCATTCATGCGGGATTGTTGCGGGAGCACCTGCCGCTGCTGGCCAATCGCGTCGCGGGGATCGTCAGCCGGGGCGGGGCCCTGCTGGCCAAATGGATGATCCACTACAACAAGCAGAATCCCTTGTATGAGATGTTCGATGAGTTGTGTGACATTCTGGCCGCACACGATGTCTGTTTCTCTCTCGGCGACGGTCTGCGCCCCGGGGCCATTGCGGATGCCACCGACGAAGCACAATTGGCCGAGCTTCGGACCTTGGGCGAGCTGACCCAACGAGCCCAGGAAAAAGGCTGCCAGGTCATGGTTGAAGGTCCCGGGCACGTGCCGTTCGACCAGATCCAATATAACATGGAGATTCAACAGGAGATCTGCCACGGCGCTCCTTTCTATGTCCTGGGACCGCTGGTGACCGACATCGCTCCCGGATACGACCACATCACCTCCGCGATAGGTGGTTGTGCGGCGGCTTTCTACGGTGCCTCCTACTTGTGCTATGTCACGCCGCGGGAACACTTGGGCTTGCCCAACGCTGACGATGTCCGAGCCGGCGTCGTGGCGACCAAGATCGCGGCGCACGGCGCTGACGTGGCCCGAGGCCTGCCTGGCGCGGCGAAACGTGACAGGAAGCTGAGCATCGCGCGGACGAATCTGGATTGGGATACGCACCTGGCCGAGTCGCTCGACCCGGAGACAGCCGACCGCATGCACCGAGAGGCCTGCAAGGAAATCGGAGACAAAGAGCTTCATTCAGCAGACTATTGCTCAATGTGCGGCCAGCACTGGTGCAGTATTCGAATCAACAAGGAAGTCAGCGAGAAGATTCGACAACACCGCGGCTCTCCTCGCTGAGAGACGGCCGGCTTCGGTCGATACTACGTTCTCATCGAATCCAATTCGATGAATGCAATGGGCAGGAAGATAAAGACAGGCAGCCAGGCCCACAGCTCCGGCATGACTTTATCGGCAAAGGTGACCTCTGTCGCCAGCATCTTGCAGACAAATGTGGTGACGAAACACGCCGCCGTCAGGACAAAACTCACCAGGATGGCGGACTTCATCGCCTTGGGATCGCGGCAGATCAGCACCGGCAGACTCACCATGAGCATCGTCAGGTTGATGATCGGGTCGGTAATCCGAAAGTGCTTCTGGCTGAGCAGTTGGGCCCTATCCTTGATCCCCGTCTTCTGCGCCGCCAGC
>CAYNQP010000278.1:0-5575 GCA_964399325.1 uncultured Pirellulales bacterium | reverse complement strand
TGCTGGCCCAGGATGCGCCCACCCCATTGACGAAGCTGCTGCGACCGCGGATGCTCAGAGCGACCGACGAGGAGGCCGAGGAGAACCTCGCTCTCGGCCGGGCGGTCGCGAGGGACTTCGGCAACTCGCGGGTCCTGGATCGATTGGGCCTGTACGAACGGCGGATCGAGCACAGCCTGTACCGGACGATGGCTGAACTCCAGAAGCTGCGGCTCTTGGGAGAACTCGACCCACCTGCGGAGAAACCGACAGCGCAGCCCCCCCCACCGGGCGGCGACGACCGAATGCGCGAAACAAAGCCAATGACCCGCGATTGCAGTACTGAAAACGCGACTCGCGGCCGGACGTCGCGGTGTGATGCGAAACAAAGCCAATTTGGCCAGGACCGGATGAAACGCTGTGGGGAAGAAGGGGTACGCGAACCCATGACGACTGTGCAAAACAAACCCAATTTGAACAGACCGGGATGCGCGGCCACCCGGTCGCGCGAAAACAAAGGGCCTCAAATGACTTGCCTGATCTCGTCGGGCCGACTACAATCAGGCGGGTAACGAACTAGATTTGAGATTCAGAAAAAGAGAATAGCGATGACAAAGCAATCAGGTAATCGGAAATCACGTGCGATGTGCAGCTTTTGCGGGCGGGCCGGCAGCCAGGCGGACACGCTCATCGAAGGCCCGGAGAACGTCTTCATCTGCCCGGAGTGCGTGGAGCTGTGCCACAATATCATCAAGCAGAACCGCCGGCAGTCCGGGGCGCGACGCACCAACCTCAAGGACACGGCCAAGCCGCGCGAGATCAAGGAATACCTCGATCAGTACGTGATCGGGCAGGATACGGCCAAGAAGTACCTGTCGGTGGCGGTCCACAACCACTACAAGCGGCTGCTGCACAGCGATATCGGCGACAGCGAAGTCGTGATCGACAAGTCGAACGTCATGCTCATCGGCCCGACCGGGTGCGGCAAGACGCTGCTGGCGCGAACGCTGGCGAACAAGCTGGAGGTGCCCTTCGCCATCTGTGATGCCACTACTGTTACCGAGGCCGGATACGTCGGGGAGGATGTCGAGAACTTCCTGCTGCGGCTCCTCCAGGCCGCCGACTTCGATATCGAAGCCGCACAGAGGGGTATCGTGTACATAGACGAGATAGACAAGATAGGCAAGACATACCAGAACGTCTCTATTACGCGGGACGTCTCCGGCGAGGGGGTCCAGCAGGCCCTCCTAAAGATGCTGGAAGGGACGATTGCGAATATCCCACCCCAGGGCGGGAGAAAACACCCGGAGCAATCCTACATTCAGATGGACACCAGCGAGATTCTGTTCATCTGCGGCGGGACCTTCGTCGGACTCGAAAACATCACCAAGAAGCGTCTGGGACGCAAGATGATCGGCTTCGGCTCGGAGCTGTCGGCCATGGCCGACGAAAAGGAGGACCTCAGCGATGTCCTCGAACAGGTGATTCCCGAAGACATTATCGAGTTCGGGATGATCCCGGAGATGGTGGGCCGCCTGCCCGTGATTGCGACACTGACGGCCCTGAACGAGGAGGCCCTGGTGGACATCCTGACCAAGCCTAAGAACGCCTTAGTCAAGCAGTATCAGCGTTTCTTCGAGATGGAGGATGCGGAGCTGGAGTTCACCGAGGGCGGCCTGCGAGCGCTGGCGCGCAAGGCCCTCAAACGCGACACGGGGGCCCGGGCGCTGCGGTCGATTACCGAGGAGCTGATGGTCGATCTGATGTATCAGTTGCCGGAAGAGTCCAAGCCGGCAAAATACGTCATCACGCGGGATATCGTGGAAGGCAAGGCCGACCTGATGGCCGCCAAACAACTCATGCGCAAAGAATCGGCCTGATCGCCGTCAAGGTTGTCCGGCCGACTGCTAGTCCAGCACTTCGACATTCGAATAGAGTGGAAACAGCAGGCTGTAGACGAGGACAGCGTCGCCGTTGTACATGCGGATGCAGCCGCGCGAGCCGGCCGTGCCGATCTGGTCCGGGTCTTTCGTGCCGTGAATGGCGAATCCCGTTCTGCCTTTGGCTTCCCCCCCGACACCGTCCAAGGCGATCCATCGCGAGCCCAGGGGATAATCAGGATCGGTCGCTTTGTACGTCCTGCCGGAGTCCGGATCGGTCCAGGTGGGCGAAATGAGCTTGCCGCCGTCCTGAACCCGCCAAAGGCCGGTGGGCGTCTCGTAGCCGGACCGACCGAGCCCGACCGAGAGGCTCCGCACGTACATGTCCTGCAAATACAGGTCCAGGGTAAAGGTGGAACGGTACACCTTGGCGTGGAAAGGCCCGTTGATAACCTTGATCGTCTTGCCCGCTTGCAGGCTCTCCGGCCGACGGATGTTGTTGATCTGCATCAGAATCTCGTACGGGACCTTGTGCCGCCGACCGATCACCTGGAGGCTGTCGCCCGGCTTGACCAGGTAATTGCCGCACAATGGGTCCCCGGCAAAGGCGGCCGGACCGAACAGCCATTCCTGCGATAGAGACGCCAACTGCTCCTTGACAGCCCGGCACTGGTCGGGATTCATGGGCAAGGACATCGCCTCGTTCAGCTTGTCGCGAGCCGCGATGACCTTCCGGGGCTGCGACTGAATCAAGGCCCTGGCTTCTGCAACGATCGTCTCAACCTCGGCACTGGGCGCCGCTGTCGTCCCGAGTGCCACCGGCGACTCTTGAGCCGGTGCGGCGGCCGACTGGGTCGGCGCGGGCGCTGGTGCCGCCTGCATTACGGGAGATCCATCAGGCCGATTGGTCTCCACGACAGCGAGGCGGGGCGCTGCGCGTCCTGTCTCAGCAGCGGGCTTCGTGCCACTGGGTCCGCTTCCGGCAGTCGCCTCCTGGGGACCCGAGGAATGACCGCGAAACAGCAAGAAGACCACCATGGCGAAGACGACTGAGGCGGAGATGAGAAAAACGCTGTTGACCCGTCGTCCATGGTGGTTACGCGTCGAATCTGAAGAGAAGCGAGGCATCCTATGCTCCTTTCTGTGGGTTGCAGTTAATCACTCCCTCATCCGTTACGAGAAAATCAACCGGCTTGTCATTCTCGGCAACAGGAATCGAGTCAACCACTTGTTCAATGAAAGAAAGACCGCACCGCGATGCGGTCAACGCATTATTAGCAAAGAAGCGGTCATAAAAGGCCCCGCCGCGGCCCAGGCGGTTTCCAGAGCGGTCATACCCCAAGCCCGGGGACACCACCAAATCGATCTCCTCGAAGGGAATCGGCGCCCCGCCAATTGGATTGCGCAGCCCGCCTACGCCTTCGGCAAAGCCGGTTTCCAGCGAGTTTATCGCAACCGGGATCATGTGCCGCTGCTGCCAGGATATCTTCGGCACGGCCACGGTCTTGCCGAGCTGCCACGCCTGGAGAATGGCATCCGAAGTATCCACCTCGTGCGGAAGAGACAGATACATCATAACAATGGAGCCCTTCTGAAACTGCTCCGTCGAGACCAGATTCCGGCAAGCCTTCCGGCTCTTGTCCTTGCGCCGGTCGGCCGACATTGCCAGCAGGCAGTTTCGCAACTGGCGGCGCAGCTCAACCTTCTCCATCTCGTCGTTCCCGGTCATCATTCGTCATCGAGGCCTTGTGTTCTCTGCCATTATTTATCAGCGTTCGCAGTCCCTGTAAATAACGCCCCATAGTTTTTTCATGTCCCACATCCTTCGGCAGGTAGTACTGCTTAGGCGCCCCCGGTAAGTATTCCTGGGCCACAAACCCGTGTTCGTAGTCATGTGGGTACTTATAGTCGCGGCCGAAACCGGCTTTCTTGGCCGCAGCGTAGTGCGAATCCTTCAAGTGAGGCGGCACCGGCCTTGTCGGCTCATTTCGAACGTCGCGTAGAGCGGCCCAGACCGCCGCCGCACTCGCATTGGATTTGGGCGCACAAGCAACGTAGATCGCCGCTTGGGCCAGAACCAGTTGGGCCTCAGGCAACCCCACAAACTCAGATATCTGTAGTGCCGCCGCCGCCAGCACCGCCGCCATCGGATCGCTGTTGCCAACGTCCTCCGTCGCACAGATGGCAATGCGCCTGGCGATAAAACGGGGATCTTCCCCCCCGGCAAGCATGCGAGCAAGCCAGTATACACTTGCGTCGGGGTCAGAGCCCCGCATACTCTTCTGCAAGGCGCTTGCCAGGTCGTAGTGAGTATCACCACTGCCATCGTAGGCAACCGCCTTCTCTTGTATCGACTCTCGGGCGATTTCCAGATTAAACTTTATGCCCTGATTTTTGCCCTCTGCCGCCTGAGACAGCACTCCCACCTCCAAAGCAGTCAGCGCCTTCCTGGCATCGCCGTCGGCCCTATCGGCCAGAAACCGCAAAGCTGCCTCATCAGCCTGAATATTCAGGCCTCCCAGGCCTCTTTCCGAGTCTCGCAAGGCGGTCTGAAGCACCGCGACGATCTCGTCGCGATCCAGCGGCTCGAACCGAAACACGGTACTGCGCGAAATCAGCGGGCCGTTGATCGAAAAGTACGGATTTTCGGTAGTCGCTCCGATCAGGATGATGATGCCGGATTCGACATCATCCAAAAGGACGTCCTGCTGGGCACGATTGAATCGGTGTATTTCATCCAGGAAGAGCACCGTCCTGCCGCCACCGGCCGCCACCTTGCCTTGGGCCGCGCCGATGACCTCCCGGATGTCTTTGACGGTCGCCGCGGGCGCACTGAGATAGCGAAAAGTGGCTCGACTGTGTTGCGCAATCACGGTCGCCAGTGAAGTCTTTCCCACGCCGGGCGGCCCGTAGAAGATCAGACTGCTGAGCCGGTCGGCTTGGAGCATTCGTGTGAGCAGCTTTCCGGCCCCAAGAAAATGCCTCTGCCCGACAAATTCATCCAGCGTCCTCGGCCGCATCCTTGCCGCCAGTGGAGCGACTGACGTCAGGTGCGCTTTCTCGGATGCCGCGAACAGATTTCTATCGGCGTTCTCACCATGCATGGCATCGATTATACGAATGGCCGACATGCCTGTCGAACTATTTGGCCGGCGTTGCGTGCCGTCGCACTTCGTGTCGGCCAACTCGCCCCCGTGAACCCCATGGTCCTGACACCGCCGCGACGCAACACGCGCTGTGACACATATGGGAACCCACGCCGTAGTTGTTTGGCATGCCTACCGATGTGTCACAGTCCCGCGTGGGATAGGATCGTCGCGAGGTTCATTGCGCAATCGTCGTGCGGGCCACTGTCGCGGTTGACACAGAGACACCCACCACTCGGCAACAGGCCCCCTTTCCCCAAGAGAGCCACACGCTGCTCATCCGGATTTCACGAGTCCTTTTAGGCATTTATCGCCGACCGTGTCCCTCAAACGGATGGCATGACGTAGCACGGGAGCGACGCACGTCAAACTGAATGTGCCAGAATATCTCTGCGTTCAGTTTATCCTCGCCATCCCGCGCCAAGCCAGCCCCGACGGACAAGCGCGCCACATATAACATTATTAACACAAAGACTTTACGGCACGGTGATAAAATACGATCTACGCCCGAAGTAAAAATGGAGAATCGTTTTCAGCCAGATGAATGCCGTGTATTTGCAGCAAACTGGC
>CAYNQP010000277.1:1989-5576 GCA_964399325.1 uncultured Pirellulales bacterium | reverse complement strand
GGTGGCTTGGCCGTCGGGGCCGGCTCGCCGGTCGCAGGGGGGCAAGAGATTGACCTGAAGGGCACGTGGCGGGTCGCGCTGGACCCGAACGACGCTGGGGTGGACGAGGAATGGTTCACGCAGGAGTTCTCCGATCCGATCCAATTGCCCGGGACGCTGAGAGACAATGGTTACGGCGACCCTGTCACGGCCCAGACGGAGTGGATGAGTCGGCTGCACGACCACTTCTGGTACTTGCGGAAGGACTACAAGCAGTACGCCCAGCCGGGTAACGTCAAGATTCCGTTCTGGCTCCAGCCGGAGCGAAAATACACCGGCGTGGCGTGGTATCAGCGACAGATCACGATTCCGGAAAGCTGGCAAGGCCGGCGTACCGTTGTTTCGTTCGAGCGGGCGCACTGGTCCACTGCCCTGTGGGTCAACGACGAACAGATGGGTTTCAACGACAGCCTCGGGGCGCCGCACGTCTACGACCTCGGCGTTCTGGAGCCGGGCAGCTATACGCTGAGCGTTCGCGTGGACAACCGGTACCTGGTGAGTATCCGTGAGGATGCCCATGCGATTACGGATTCGACGCAGTCGAACTGGCACGGTTTGGTGGGACGCCTCTCATTGACGTCCACCACGCCGGTCTGGATCGAAGACGCGCGCACCTACAGCGACATCGAACGCAAGGCCGTGCGAATTGCGGTTGACCTGGGCAACGCCACAGGCCGGCCGGGCCAGGGGGCACTATCGGTCGGCGACAGGAGCGTGCCCGTGACATGGGACATTGATGGCGGCTCGGCGGAGCTCGAGGTACTGTTGGGCGACAAGGCCCGACTGTGGGATGAGTTCGACCCGGCCCTGCACCATCTGACGCTGAAACTGACGGGCCGGCAGGCGGACGATCGGCGCGAGCTTGTCGTCGGGCTGCGAGAAATCAAGAGCAAGGACGCGACCTTCTACATCAACGGCCGCAAGACGTTCTTCCGTGGTACGCACGAGGGCTGCGTGTTTCCTCTGACAGGCTATCCGCCGACGGATGTCGAGTCATGGCGCAAGGTTTTCCGCGTGGTCAAGGCCTACGGCTTGAACCACGTGCGCTTCCATTCCTGGTGTCCGCCCGAGGCGGCGTTCACGGCTGCCGACGAGTTGGGCGTCTACTTGCAGCCTGAAAGCTCCAACTGGGGGCAGTACTCGGCGCGTGACGACACGATGAAGGATTTCCTGTACCGCGAAACCGCTCAGATCGTCAAGGCGTATGGCAACCATCCCTCGTTTGTCATGCTGTCTTCCGGCAATGAACCGGCCGGACCGTGGGAGCCGATTCTCACGCCCTGGCTCATCGAGTGGAAGCGGAAGGACAGCCGGCGCATCTACACCACCCAGACCGGCCGCTACTATGGCAGCCAGCCCGGCCCCGTCGACAACATTGATTTCCTGGTGGCGATTCGCATCGGACGCTATCAATTCAGAGGCGACCAGGCTTGGCACGCCGGCGATTGGCGGCGATCTCTCGAGGGCACCAATTATCCGGTCATTTCCCACGAGACAGGCCAGTGGTGCGCCTACCCCAACTTCGCCGACATGGACAAGTACACCGGGTCGCTGAAGCCGAAGAACTACGAGATCTTCCGCGATTCGCTCGCGGAGCACGGCATGCTGGGTCAGGCGCGCGACTTCACCATGGCCAGCGGCAAGTTCCAGGTCGAGTGCTACAAGCAGGAGATCGAGGCGCTTCTGCGTACGCCCGGTATGGGCGGTTTCCAGTTGCTCGATCTGCACGATTATCCCGGTCAAGGCACGGCGGTGGTCGGCCCGCTGAACGTGTTCTGGGAATCCAAGGGGTATATCACGCCCGAGGAGTTCCGTCGGTTCTGCGATGTGACCGTCCCCCTGGTGCGGATGGACAGGTGGATCTACACGACCGATGACACGTTGACGGTGAATATCGAGATGGCCCATTTCGGCAAATCGCCGCTGACGGGTGTTGTGCCGACGGTGAAGATCGTGGATCCCAAGGGCAAGGTGGTGATCTCGGGCGAGTTTGCTCGGATGGACATACCTCTCGGCACGGCGATTCCCGTGCATGAGCTGTCCATGAGCCTGAGCACGTTCGACGCGCCGCAGAAATACCGGCTCGTGGTCGGGCTTAAAGGCGCCGATATGGTAGAGAACGACTGGGAATTCTGGGTCTATCCGGCCACTCTGCCGAGCGAGACGCCGGGCGATGTGCTGGTTACTCGCTCGTTCGATGAGGCGGCGACACGCCTGGCTGGCGGTGGGAAGGTGCTTTTCACGCCGTCGTACAACCAGTTGGGCTGGGAGAGCCCGCCTGTCGCCCGGCTGCCGATCTTCTGGAACCGCCTGATGGGGCCCGGCTGGGACCGCTTCCTCGGATTGCTCGTCGATCCCAATCATCCGGCCCTGGCCGACTTTGCCACGGACTATTACTATGACTGGCAATGGCAAGACGTGATCCAGCCCGCCTGCCGGGCAGTGAATATGGACTCGCTGCCGCGCGTCCTGCGACCTGTCGTCCAAGTGATCGATGACTGGAACCGCAACTACAAGCTGGGCCTGGCGTTCGAATGTCGTGTCGGTCCCGGCAAGCTCATGGTTTGCTCGGCCGACCTGGAATCCGATCTCGATACTCGTCCGGTTGCCCGTCAGTTGCGCTACAGTCTGCTCAAGTACATGAGCGGCGCGCAGTTCTGCCCGCCCGTCGAGGTGACGCCGGAGCAGATTCGCGGCGTGCTGTTCGACAATCAACTCATGCAGAAGCTAGGCGCGACGGTCGCTGCCGCCGGCGAGGCATCATTCAGAGGCTCGCCGAACAGTGCGATTGACGGCAATCCCAATACCGCATGGACAGCGGGCGGGCGAGGGGGCGCCCACCCCTACGAGCTGACGGTCAGCTTTCCGCAGCCGATCTCAATGAACGGGATCATCTGCATGACGCGCCAGAACCAGAGAGAGCACTTGGGCGATATTCGGCAGTATGCTATTGAGATCAGCGGCGACGGCCGACAATGGCAGGAGGTGAGCCACGGTGAGTTGGAGTCCACCTTCGAGCCGCAGACGGTCCTGTTCGGCAAAACAGTCACCACGCAGAACTTGAAACTGCGGGCCCTGTCTGGTTTCGGCCCCGACACGACTTGCGCGTTAGCCGAACTGGCCGTACTGGGCGCTGACGCCGCCGGCGGGAGCGTGCAAGGTACGGGCGTACCCTATCAAAGCGTCCCAACGGCGACCGAGGAAATAGACAGCCCCGACGACGAATGACCCTGTGAAAGCCTCCGGCGCGACGAGAATTGTTTTCGCAGTTTTGAGGGGAAGCCCTGTAACTCATCAAGCGATACCTGCACTTGCGCTTATAGCGTGGGAACTTTCCCCGCCCGGTCGGCGTATGGGCACGGGCAAGCGGCTGCCAGAACGAAGAAGGATATTAGGACGACTGCATGATTGAACGGAATGTGGGCGAAGCGGCAGATTCCGGCACGCCGCGGCGATACCTGCCTCTGCTGCTGATACTATTCGTCGGCAGTGGCTGTGCGGCGCTGATCTACGAAATCGTATGGTTCCAACTGTTGCAGTTGGTGATC
>CAYNQP010000277.1:0-1979 GCA_964399325.1 uncultured Pirellulales bacterium | reverse complement strand
TCAACTGGTGGTTTCTCGGCATCGCTTCGGTGGTCTCGCTGGGCGTGCTGCTGGGAACCTACATGGGGGGAATGTGCTTGGGCAGCATCGCTTTGCCGCGTGTCATCTCCGCCAAGCGGCACCCGTTGCGTGTTTATGCCCTTATCGAGTTCGGAATCGGGGTCATCGGGATTGCCGTGCTCTTCGCCATACCGCACGTCGGTCGGCTCTATACGGCCCACGTCGGCCACGGCTTCTCGGCGATTCTGCTGCGCGGCCTGGTCTGTGCGATCTGCCTGCTGCCTCCCACGATCCTGATGGGGGCCACGCTCCCGGGGATCGCGCGGTGGATCGAGACAACGCCGCAAGGCGTGTCCTGGCTGGGTTTCTTCTACGGCGGGAACATCGTCGGCGCCGTTTTCGGATGTCTGCTGGCAGGGTTCTACCTGCTGAGGGTCCATGACATGGCCACGGCAACCTATGTTGCTGTGGCGATCAACGGGGCTGTCGCGCTAACTGGCTTGATTCTGGCCGCGAGAACGCCGCACCTGGCGAGGACGGACAATTCACTGCGGGGCAGTGGTGCCCGTGCCTCCGGTTCCTGGGCGGTATACGTTGCCATCGCACTTTCCGGGATGAACGCGCTGGGCGCCGAGGTGATTTGGACGCGATTGCTGTCGCTGATGTTGGGGGCGACCGTCTATGCATTTTCCATTATCCTGGCGGTGTTTCTGGTGGGACTGGGGATCGGCAGCAGCATTGGGGCGCTGCTGTCGCGGAGCAGCGTACGGCCGCGGCTGGCGCTGGGTTGTTGCCAGATCCTTTTGGCCGCGGCGATCGCCTGGACGGCCTACGTGTTGACGAGGTCTTTGCCCTTCTGGCCGATTGACCCGAGGCTCTCCACCAGCCCGTGGCTGAGTTTTCAGCTTGACTTGATGCGCTGTACCTGGGCTGTTTTGCCCGCGGCGATCCTCTGGGGAGCGAGTTTTCCGCTGGCGCTCGCTTCGGTGGCGTCTGTCGGGCAGGACGCAGGACGACTGGTCGGGGGTGTCTATGCCGCCAACACGGTCGGCGCGATCATCGGGGCGGTCGGATTCAGCATGTGGGTCGTGCCCGCGGTGGGCACCCAGCAGGCGCACCGGGTGCTTGTTGGACTGTCCGGGGCCGCGGCGATACTGATGTTTGTGTCCGTCCTCTGGCCGCGATGGAAGGATGTCCTATCACGGGGTGGGTCCGGGGTGTTGGCGATCAGAGTCGCATGTGGGGCCGTGGTGGCCGTTGCCACGGGGCTCATAACCGTGCTGGCCTTGAGTGTGTCGAAGGTTCCCTGGCGGTTGATCGCCTACGGTCGTTACACGGTGACCTACACCGACCAGACAACAAAGATCCTCTATGTTGGCGAGGGCATGAACGCGTCGGTTGCCGTGACGGAGTTGAGTGACGGTGTGCGGAACTTTCACGTTAGCGGCAAGGTGGAGGCGTCGAGTGACCCTCAGGATATGCGACTGCAGCGCATGCTTGGGCACGTATCGGCGCTCTTGGGCCCCAAGCCTCGTTCCGTCCTGGTCGTGGGCTGCGGCGCCGGCGTTACCGCAGGCTCTTTTGTGTTGCACCCCGAGGTCGAGAGAATCGTCATTTGTGAAATTGAGCCTTTGATCCCGCAGGTGGTGGCACGATACTTCGATGCGGAGAACTACGACGTGCTGAACGATCCGCGCGTCGAGGTCGTCTACGATGATGCGCGGAACTACGTTCTTACGACGAAGGAGAAGTTCGATGTCATAACCTCCGACCCGATCCACCCCTGGGTCAAGGGCGCCGCGACGCTCTATACGAAGGAGTACTTCGAGATATGCCGGCAGCATCTGAACCCCGGCGGCGTGATAACCCAGTGGGTGCCTCTGTATGAGAGCACGGCAGATGTGGTCAAGAGCGAGATGGCCACCTTCTTCGACGTCTTTCCCAACGGGACCGTTTGGAGCAATGACTGTGAGGGGGAA
>CAYNQP010000276.1:0-5583 GCA_964399325.1 uncultured Pirellulales bacterium | reverse complement strand
CCCGTAGCGCAACGGGGAAGGTATAGGGCACGCCGGGTTCATGGCATCATTACAGACACAGGCGGCCGGCGGATTGTCCGTACCGAAATAGAAGTCGTAGGTGGTCATCGCACCGCTTCCCTTGCTCACGTAGGCCAGGGCGTTGGCCAGGATCATGTCGCCATCGGTATCCGCTTCCCAGAATCCGCTGGTGACGTCGTTGGACGGCGGATACATTCCCAGATCGACGCGGGGCACACCGCCCATATCGCGGACGGCCAGCAGCGGCGCCCCACCGCTCCAGTTGGCGACGAGGGCCGCATCGGGCGCCAGGTACGAGGAGCGCGGACGAAAACTGCGGTACCCGCCGTCCACAAGGGCAGATATCACTTGTGGACGGGGGTTCCGGTTCCGGCTTTCACAACCTCACCTATGCTTTCGTGTCGGTGCCACGCACGTAGACGAAGTAATACACGGCACCCACAAAAATCGCGCCGCCAACAATATTGCCCAATGTCACACTAATGAGGTTTTGAGACCACATCGAACCCCAGTTCAACGCCGCCAACTGCTCCGTTGTCTTCCCGGAGGCTGCCACGGCCCCGGCGAAGTGCTTCGCATAGATGCCGGCGGGGATGAAGTACATGTTGGCAACGCAGTGCTCGAAGCCGGAAGTGACAAACGCCATGATCGGAAAGAAAATCGCCCACACCTTGCCGCCGATATCCTTGGCAGCAATGGCCATCATCACGGCCAAACAAACCAGAAGGTTGCAGCCAATGGCTCTGAAGAAATACGACACATTGTGACTGAAGCCGTCGGGGATGGTAGAGGCAACCTTGCCATAGGCAATGTTAATCGCTGTCCCACCGACCGGACCACTCAGCAGGCCGGTACCTGCGGCGATCATCGCCGCCAAGAGGATGGAGCCGAGAAGATTGGCAAAGTAGACCGGAATCCAATTCCGGAAGAGACCGCCGAAACCGAGCTTGCCGTGACAGAGTGCCACCGTCAAAAGGTTGTTGCCGGTGAAAAGCTCCGAGCCGGGTATGATCACCAGCATAAGACCCACGCTGAAGACGGCACCAATGAAAAACTTCTGAAGTCCAAACAGCGCAGGCTGGCCGCCGATCGTCCAGCCCGTGGCCACGACCGTGGCCAGATGGGCCGCGAAGCCGATATAGACCCCGGCCAGCATTCCCAGCAATAGCATCTTGCTCACGGGAAGAGCGGCCTTCTTTACACCGACACCGACGAAACTCTGCGCCAATTCAGGCGGACTTAAGAAATGGTTCTCTGCCATATCTTCTCCCCTTGTTCCCGTTCGATTCTTCATAGATTTCGCCGCAGTCACTCGTCACGCTGACAAGTGGTACGGTAAACACGCGAGACTGGCTGCGATATCAACACTTATGACTTTCACCGATTTGGGCACGCTCACCGGCGAGGCGGCGAAGTTGAGAATCCCTAAGACTCCTGCCCGGACCAGCGCATCCGCGATCTCCTGAGCTACCCCAGAAGGGACGGCCATGATCCCCAATCGGATTCTACGCCTCTTGAGCGTACACAGATTCGAGCTATCCTCTATGACGATTCCCTGCTCGGCCTTGCCGGTCTTCTCCGGATCCACATCGAAAGCCGCGACGATGTCAAACCCATACAAAGCAAACCCGGCGTATTTCAACAAGGCAATGCCGAGGTTGCCCGTGCCCACCAAGGCTGTCTTGTGGCTTCTGTCGAGCTTCAAGATGTCACTCAGACGGCGTGCCAACTCTTTGACGTCATATCCCTTCCCGGGGGTGCCGAAGGAACCGAAGTAAGACAGGTCCTTTCTGATTTGAGGCGGACTCGTGTGGAGGATTTCGGCAAGGCCTTCGCTGCAAATACACGTCCGGCCCTGCTCTAACACCGACCGGATCGCACGCAGGTACGATGGCAACCGCTGCACGGTCTCATCTGGAACTCTCCGGTACTTCAAGACATTAACCTCCTCCACGGCGTGCTTGCCTCCGCACCATGGCGTTGAAGAGTACAAGGGGCGTGGAATGTCGCCGAAGCGGACACTCGTGTCAACGACTTTTCACATCTTCCCGGCATTTTTTTCTCTCTCCGTGACACACAAAGGCAGAAAACAATCACATGTGTCCGCTTTCAGTCCCCCGCAGAATGCGCCCTGGCCGACGAAGGAATCCGACGATGCCATATCCGACTCCTGACCTGCCGAATACGCCACGACGGAGCAGGCCTCTCCTAGTCTGCGATGCATTCAATCGCAAAATATCGCCAGGATCCTGGCTTCGGATTCTCCGCAGGCCCTTCTTTGCGAATGAGGGCAACGGGCGGGGACGCGCCGGCGTGCGCCGGGTGGTTTCCTCTGCGAAAGTCATGATTCATGATCTCCCCTACCTTCGTACACAAGCATTCCTATCGTCATGCTATTATATTGGCCGCGAACCGCAAATTTTATCATCTTGGACGAAATGGTCAACTGTGTAAGCCAGGTATTTTTCGTTGGGGCTACCTCATGTCGGAGACACTCCTCTGGCTCCTGGCAAACGCCGTTGCGGGACACCCGGTGTGGGGCTATCGAGTCAACGGATGCTCCGCCCGATGTGCAGTTGTGTGAGTCCTTGCGGAAACATGCTTAACGTTGGGATAATAGGGGGCCGTGCTTGATCCAGGATTGGGGGGCGAATTTCTCGCACGTAGACAGGGGGACAAAACCCTTGTACCCGAATCTATCCGACGGCCCAAAGTGCTCCGTCTGCCACTGGACAATGCCGTCATCATTGCCCTCAATCCCCTGACTTGATCGCGGTAGCGTGCCTGACGCGACGTGCCCGTCTTGCTGGAAATCGTGGCGCCGGTCAACTCACCGGCCTGCCGGACCAAGTCCACTTTGAATCCGCCCTGCGCCCACCATCCGTAGGACAGGTCCAATGCCGCGTGCGTATTGCTAACGCCGCGGAGAACCTCGCCCGCATCCGGCGGATCAGCCTGTTCTTACTGAAACTGGAGAAGAGCTGCAAACTCGGCATCAAGAGCAAACGGGCCAAAGCGGGCTACGATAGAGACTCCCTCCTGACACTGCTGGGCTTCCAGGCCCGCGCCAGCACAGAATTGCCAGGATAGATTTCGTGCGATTGCCCTGCACATACCCCCAGAATGCTTGCCTTGTGGAATCTCGACCCGTATAGTACGTACATTCCCATTATTGCCAGAGTTGGGAATAAGTTGGTCAGGCGACGGACTCGCCGCATCCGCCGAGGTGTTCACTGGATTTGTGGAATGAGGATGTCATAGTCAAAGCCGGGTTCCGGCAGATTGGTGTGGCGGACACACAGGTAGTGCGTACGTCCGATCGTGATTGTGGAAGGGGCCGGCCGGCACGCGCGCCGGGGGCCGTAGCTTTCGGGTGTCCTATTTGGCCGGTGCGAGAAACGTCGAACAGAAATGATTGGCCGAACGTAAACCTGCGGGCCCTTGTAGCGGCGCACAGCACGGGGAAGGTTCTGAACAGGCTGTTCCATGGTGCTTTCTTCACGGCCAAGGCCGTACACACCACGACGTCGATTTCAAACGGTCGGGTGAGTGTGGCCGGCCTGGCCGTCGAACTGGCCTCACAGCTCTTTGCCGATGTGGCACGGGCCAAGGTCGTTGTCATCGGGGCCGGTGAGACCGGCGAATTGCTGGTGCAGCAACTGCTCAAGAGAGGCAGTACGAATATCACCGTGGTGAATCGATCGTACGAACGCGGCCTCGATCTGGCGCAGCGACGCGGGATTGCCGTGGGCAGGTGGGATGAGCTGGGCGATGCCATCCTGCAGCAGGCCCGCGAGATTTCGTGCGAGCCGGGGAATAAAGGGGGTGTGCAGACATGAGGGCCGGGGCAACATCCAATCGCGCTCTGCGTCTGCTCTTCTGGGAGACGACGATCCGGTGCAACCTGGCCTGCGCCCACTGCCGTCGACTGGAGTCGAATGAATCAGACGTCGCCGATCTCTCGAAGGACGACGCGGAGAATCTCATTGGGCAGGTCGCCGAGTTGGGTCACCGCCAACTGCGGATGCCTGTCCTTGTGTTCTCGGGGGGAGAACCTCTTTGTCGGTCAGACCTGTTTGACCTGGTCCGCGAGGCCCGGCGGCATGAGATCCCTTGCGCTCTGGCCACGAACGGCACGTTGATAGACGAAGACAAGGCGGCTGAGATTCGAGACAGTGGTATCGCCCGTGTGTCCGTGAGCCTTGACGGCGCCGGGGCGGAGACCCATGACGGCATGCGGCAGATACCGGGATCTTTCGACCGAGTGCTGGTGGGTGCCGGACACCTGCGCGATTGTGGCGTGCCGTTTCAGATCAATGTGACCCTGACCAAGCAGAATGCCGGGCAATTGGAGGAGGTGTACGAGCTGGCCAGGTCGTTGGGCGCCGTGGCCGTGCACGTCTTCATGCTGGTTCCCGTCGGCTGCGGGCTGGCGCTCGCCGAGACGGATATGCTTTCACCGCTGCAGTACGAAGAGGTCATGCGGCGCATCTGTAAACTGGAGCGCCGAGGGCACCTCCAGATAAAGGTGACATGCGGTCCCCATTACGAGCGGATCGTCAGGGAGGAAGGACTGGACAAGATACGACAGGGGCAGGCCAAATCCGCGCCCGGCGCGGCAGGTCACGGGGCGCATTCACGCGGCTGTCTTGCCGGGCTTGGGGTCCTGTTCGTCAATCACCGAGGAGAAGTCTATCCTTGTGGTTACCTGCCGGTGAATTGCGGCAATGTGCTTGAGAGCCGGCTGGCGGACATATGGGATACGAGCACGGACCTGGCCCGGATGCGTGATAGCAACGCGCTGGAGGGTAAGTGCGGCGTGTGCGGCTACCGAACCGTCTGTGGCGGCTGTCGCGGTCGGGCCTTTGCCGCCACCGGCAACTACATGGCTCAAGAGCCTTTCTGCGCCTACGTCCCGCCGGGATACAAGGCGACTGAATGAGGAAGATGAAGGCATGATCAATATCAGCAAGCTTTATTGCGGTCAGATCACCCCAGGCGATTGGCTGCGCTACGGTAAGAAAGGCTCCGGCGAACGCCAGGGAGAGACGATCCCGGCCCAAGCCTCCGAACGACGGCCGATTGTCGTGTGGAACATCACCAGGACGTGCAACCTCAAGTGTGTCCACTGCTACAACGACAGTGGGGCGGGCAAGGCATGCGACGAACTCTCGACCGTTGAGGCCAAAGCCGTCATCGACGACTTGGCCCGGTTCGGGGTGCCGTCCATTTTGTTTTCCGGCGGCGAGCCTCTCATGCGACCCGATCTCTTCGAGTTGATCGAGTACACCGTGGGACGCGGCCTGCGCGCCGTTATCTCCACGAACGGCACGCTCATATCCACCGACGTGGCGAAGGAGATCAAACGGCTTGGTGTTTCGTACGTTGGCATCAGTCTTGACGGCATCGGCTCGATCAACGACAAGTTCCGCGGTGTTTCCGGCGCGTTCGACCGCGCCGTCACGGGTATCAGAAATTGCAAAGATGTCGGCGCGCGAGTCGGGCTGCGGCTGACGCTGACCAAGAGGAACGTTCAAGACCTGGAGGGGCTGTTCGACTTCT
>CAYNQP010000275.1:0-5597 GCA_964399325.1 uncultured Pirellulales bacterium | reverse complement strand
CGCCTGCCCGTGTCTTCGTCCCACGGTTGCGCAGCTCGTTTCGGCAATCGGTCGCGTCAAGCGGCACCGCTACACGCCGAACGCAACCGAAACGAGTATCGCAACCGCAGCCGCCCGCCCGACTCGAAGACCAAGTCAAGCGATCTTCACCCACTGTTTTAGGATAGTCGGAGTAGTAGGGTGTGCACCGCACACCATTGCCGCCTCCTTATATCCGATATCGGTGGGCAGTGCCCACCCTACGTGACTGCCAACAAACATCGCCACACGCTGGGGCGAGCATCAACCGGTAAAGTCCCAACTCACATTCCAAGGGATCCCATGGATTCGCTGGCTATTGCGCGTCTTCCGTTACGAAATCGCACGTACTATCAGGATCAAGTCCACATTCAAGCCAATGCTGCATGAAGATTTCATAATCCAACTGGTCCACCTTGCAGTCTTTGTTGAAATCCATTTCAGGATATCTCACACAATACGGTGAAGGGCCCTCTGATTTGCTGGCTTCAACCGTGTTGCCATAAACGCCCATGTTTACCCTGCCACCGTTTGGGTAAGGTTCGTTGTCGTATATGCTGTTCGGATCGCCTCTATCAAGGCAAGGGCTATCGATGGGATCACTGACCCAATCCTGCAAACGCACGTCCCAGCGTCCGACCGTTGAACGAAGGTGGTATTCTCCTTCGTGCCAAACAGAATCTTGATCCCAGAAGCCATTCTTGGCAAAGAAGGGGTTTTCTTCGATAACATGTTGACCGCGTACGAAATGCCTCGGGTTGTTCAAGCCGCCGGTCGAAAACCCAAAGGATCCTGAGACATTTCCCCAAACGTTGCTGTAATAGACGCTGACGAATCCCGACCAATCACGATAGACTCCGAATTTCGCATTAGATACGACGACAGTATTGCTAATGACAACTGTTGTTTCACCATTAATCCTCAGATGCATCCCATGTCCCTTGTTGCCGACGATTGTACAATTCGGTATTATGCAACGACGAGGAGCATGGTAATCGTCAAGAGGATATGGGTAGTCTATCCCATGCCCCAGATTGGCGTATACCAGCGTATCAGTGATATTGCCATGATGGTACGATATTCCACCTTCACCGTTCCCTCCAACTGTGCAGTGACTTATGTCCCCACGACAATTCTGTGTGCCGTATTGTCCGTTGTCCTGTATGTTACAATTCAGAATATTGCCTCGAGAAGTCTTGATGCCATCTTGGGCGTTGTCTGCGATGGTCGAGAATGAAATCAGTGGGCTTGATAGGTCGCATAGGATGCCGGCATTGTTCGACACCACTCGACATCTTGAGATTATTGGCGAAGTGTCTCTTCCGTGGCAATAGATCCCAGTGCCACCATTCTGGATAGTGAATCCCTTTAGACTGGCGTACGGCCCTTCAGCATTGCGGAACATTACTACATTGCCTTCACCAGATCCATCGATGACCGTGGCTTCAACGATCGCGGGATCATTAGGGTCAGTGCTGGTGATTTCTACCCACGTTGCGTTGTAGTTGATGTGCTCCTCGTACAATCCAGGGTGCACTATGATAGTGTCAAAATCCCAAGCGGCATCAATTGCATCCTGTATGGTTTTGAAATCTGCGCCTCCATCGGAATCTACTGTCAACGTCGCCGCCAAACAAACCGGGCTTTGCAGAAGCACTACGAACATCAGGCTCAGCAAGACATCATTCGCATTCTTCATCTTCTTGTCCTCCAAATCGATTGTGGGAGTAAAAGGAACACACGTGCTCTGTTCCTCCTACATCTGTAGAAGCACCCTCTACCCGTCCGGAGCTCATTGTTGCTACGTCACCTTGGGCTGGTTTTCGGCTGCATTGAACTTCCCTTCACACGTGGCCCAGATTATAACCGATTCCTGCTTGCGGGTCAATGTGAACGGAGAAGAATCTTGGGTGGGGCTGGTGGTTGGGGGGTGGCGAAGCCCCCATAGGGGCGGCCCCCTGTGGCCGCCCTGGGCAGGCACGGGGGCCTGCCCCTATAATGGGTCTGCGTTTGACGGTCTGCGAAACGAGCGGCGTGACCGCCCCACATCGACCGCATCCGGGCCGGGACTTAGCCGGGTGGGTCTCAACCCGCACAGTCCTGACCCGTGTTCCAAGGACCGGCTCCGATCTTCGCCGGAATGACGCGTGACAGCCACAAATGACTTGTCACCGCTATTCTTCTACAGTCGTTTGGAACCTGAATAGACCTCTTCCACATTCAGTACGGTTGCCGCGTGGCCTGGATGCTCGCTTGAGTTCCACGTCTTCATGTCGTCAAAAAAGCTTCCCTCTTTGTGGTATTCGATGGCTCCCTTGACTTGAAAAGCCTGGCCTTCATGGGTGATGAAAAGAACAGAACCCTTACTTCCCGCGAGAATATTCTTCCGTGTTTTGTCGAAATAATTGTCGGCAATCACTATTTTGCCTTCATCCAATTTTCTCACACAGGTCGCATAAATTGCATTGGGAACACCATGACTATCCACGGTGGTCAGTACGACCGGTCCCTCTCTGTCATCCCACGCCTGGCTCACCTCTTCTGGCACTTTGGACATTTGTTCTCCTTTAGCAGAACGTTGGCCCTCGCTGGTTTGCGTGGCGCGCCGCGGAACACAAATCCAGTGCAGGGCATTGTCAGCAATTCTTCATCAACACGAAACTGTGTTGTTCAGCGTCCGCCCGCTCTTGGGCCGTAAGCTCATAAGTAACCGTTGTGTCGAATTACGGGTGACAGTCATCGATTACTTCGGTCCCCAATGGATGGCTGTCAGCGCAATTCCCTTCACACGTGGCTTGGATTATAGCCGATGTGTCCCCGAGGGTCAATATGAGCGGAGAAGACTCCTGTGTGTGACTGGCGTTTGTGGGTGGCGAAGCCCAGGTGGGGGTTCTCGGGTAACGCTGCTGGTCGCGGCCTGAGACGCCGCGCCGCTGCAGCCGTATCAGACGAACACGCCTGTGGGAGCCGTCAATTGGATCGGCAAACGCATCGCAAGATGATCTCCACTCAACGAAGGCAAGGTGCGTCCATAGAATCTGTTTGGGGTTTTCAGGAATCTTTGTCGCGCCTGCTTAGATCTCGTTTCTTGTGTCCAAAGAGATTATCATAGCCGGACCTTGAGAGGATGGACAAAGATGCGTGAATCCATCAACGACATTGACCTATTGAAAGATTCCCTGCAAGGCCATGCCGAGACCTTTGAGGTCCTGGTCGGACGGTACCAATCTCTGGTGTGCGCCATCACTTATGGCGCGACCGGCAACGTCGATAAGAGCGAGGAACTGGCCCAGGAGACCTTTCTATTGGCCTGGAAGAACCTGCGTCAACTGAAGGACCTGGCCAAATTCAAGGCCTGGCTCTGTCGAATCGCCCGCAGTGTCATCCAAAACTGGTGGCGCGCTCGGCAACACGATGTCGTGAGCCATGCGGTTCCCCTGGAGGCCGCCTCATCTCAATCCGCCCCGGACTCATTGCCGGTGGAGGTGGCTATTCACCAGGAACAGCAGGGAGTGGTGGATCAGGCCCTGGAGTGTATCCCGGAGCAGTATCGTGTGCCGCTCATTCTGTTCTATCGGGAAAACAAATCGACCCGGGAGGTGGCTGAGGTCCTCGATCTCAGTGAAAATACCGCGCGTCAACGCATCTCCCGCGCCCGCGGCCTGCTCAAGGACCAGGTGGCCGCCATGGTGGAAACCACCCTCGCTCAAAGCAAGCCGGGCAAGGCCTTCACCGCCGCCGTTGTGGCCTCCTTGGCAGGGATTTCCATCAAGGGCGTGGCCACGGCCACCGCCGCCGCTGCCGTGAGTACAGGGATTTCAGCCCTGGCCGTGAAAATCACAGCCGTGGCCGCCGGAGTATTGCTTGTCGCCGGCGTCACCTTCATGATAGTCAAGCATGAGAAGTCCAATCCGACGCCTCCTCCAATACGGACCCAAGGTGGCGCCGCCAGCCCCAATGAAACCGAGTTAGCAGCAGTTGCGCCCGTCGAAGATCCAGTGTCGCCAGACGACAGGGCTGAAGAAGCCCCTCAAGACAATCTCGCCGCAGTCCAAGCGATAGCCAATCCATCGCCTGCCTCTGCAACCGCGACAACGCCTTACGAGTTTAGACCGACTGGAATCTTGAGTGGACTGATTACAGACGCTCAAACAGGCCAGCCCGTTCGGGATGCCTCGCTTCGCATCTCCAACAATGGTATTCGTGGCATCCGGACCGATGAGCATGGGTTCTATCACATTGACAAAATCTTCCGGCCTGGAAATTGTACGATCTTCATTGACTCCAATGACTATGTGGGTTTCGGATTGAATGCCAACGCCCCGGTGCTCAATCTGAGCCAAGACCAACAGGTGGTCAAGCACTTTCAACTGCCCCGGGCCTGTAAGGTAGAGGTGTGGGTGGTGGATGCCAATGGGATGCCTATTGAAGGTGCGGAAGTGATACCAACCTCTCTGGCAGATAGTCGCCGGATTGCAATCAATGATCACGGTATGCCCCGACATACCGATCCAAATGGTCATCTTCTACTGGGTGGCTTTGCTCCCTCGCCAACCGATTATATGATCACGGCTTTGGCTAAAAAGACCGTTCGGACGAGGGCCCTGGGCCAGGGCCTGATGCTGGCAGAAACGCAATTTACCCATTGCCCCTCCAGGGCCTTGGTCTGTCTGACCGATCCCAATGTGACGACCCAAGTCAAGATTGTATTGGAACGCGGCGAAACCATCTACGGCTATGCAGAATACAACGACCGAGAACCGGCAGAGGGCATCAAGATCGGTGTCCAGCCCTCATGGTGGCATTGTATGTCCAGTCAAGACTTCTGTTCGGTCAATCCGGATGGGACCTTTGCCATCTCCCATATCGTGCCAGGGACCTACAACATCCTCATGGCCACCACCAATGCAGACGGACTGCCGATTTCGTCGAAGGTCATCATGCAGCAAGCGCTCCCCCTGGCCGAGGGGGGACCTTTCCATATCCATTTGCCCATTCCGTCTCCGCAAACCAGTGTTTCCATCAGCGGTCATTTTGTCTTTGAAGGCAATGGGAAGCCTGATGGTGTCATGGTCACGGCCACGTCGCCCGATTTTGGCAGCAAGAGCATGGATTTCCCTCTGATGCCAGGCAGTCGCACGCACGAACCCTTCAGCCTTGAAGGGCTCGAACCCGGCCAGTATCGCTTGAGGTTCTCCGGCCAATACATCGAGGAAAAGACTTTTGAAGATATTGCGGCCCCCTGTATTGACTTGGAGGTCAAACTCAATACCGCAAGCTATCCTCGGCTCGACGGATTTGTCGTTGATGAGCAGACGGAAGAACCCATTCCCCATTTTCGCATCCGTCTGCGCAAGACAAAGACCCTGCGTGGAAGCAACTCGATGCCTTCCAGAGAATGGATCACATTCAATCATAACGAAGGTTATTTCAGCCTGGACACCGTGGGTCCGGGCATCTATCAAGTGCAAGCCCTGGCTGACGGCCATGCCCCCTGCTGGAGCGATCCGGTCAACACGGATGAGAGCCAGGATGTATTAATCCCCCTTTCCCGTGGCGGCATGATGATAGGCAGGATC
>CAYNQP010000274.1:0-5598 GCA_964399325.1 uncultured Pirellulales bacterium | reverse complement strand
GTTGAAAGTGTCCGAGGTCCAAGGACGCGCTGTCCGCAAACTGGCGGTGCGACTTGCGGCCAACGATATGCGTGGGCGGTACGAAGAACAGCGACTCCGACATCCGCAGCAGATCTTCCGCAAACGTTTGGTCCCGGGCTGTTTGCCGCGCCTTGTCGAGCGACGCAAACGACAGGTCTCTCACTTCAACGTCCAGTTCATCCACGCGTTGACGGAACGTGCCACTGTCGTGGCGTTGCAGGACGCCCTGCTCGAACCGAACGCTTCCGCCGGGCCATGGCGCCGACGCGCAGCCGGCACGGCGGCACACCCAGGCGTGGTCGGTGGCGTCGACGATAGCGAACCGGCCCCGGGTCAGGCTGGTGCAGCGGACCTCATCGTTCGGTGGCGGGCGCGGGGTCCGCCGGGCCTGCAGAAGCGGCTGCAGGTTGCGTCCGGGCCCGGCGCGTGCGTTGACAAACAGAGGCAGCATTACTAACCTATGTTCCGTGCGTCGATTATTGTCCATTGCGATCCTGACAGCGGCGCTGGCCGCCGCGGCTGGCTGCGAGACGTCTTCCAAGCAGGAGATACCGATATGGCAAGAGATCAAGATTGGTGACCTTGCTCCCAAGGGGGGCGAGCGGCCGCAGGCGAAGTTCCTCGTCACGGCCAGGTTCGATATTCACGTCTTCGACCTGCCGGCCGACAACGTTGAGAAGCTCGAAGACCTCTGGCGCATGCTCTCGGCCAAGCCCATCCGGACCAATAGCTACAGCGCCTTCGCCCAGAATTCGTTCCGCGTGCGGCTCGGACGCGTCGAGATGTGGGACGGGCTGCTGGGCTTGCTCAAGGAGGCTGGCGTCCAGAAGGCGGCGACGAACGCTCTGGGCGTGGGTGACGACGCGCCGACGGACTTGCCTATCGCCGAGCTGCCTCGCCCGTGTACGATCTCCTTCGCGGCTGCGAATCTGTTGTGGCAGCAGGCCAAGGTTGAGCCAGGCCGGCTGGTCCTGCGGTTGTACGCCGAACCCATCGCCGGGGCGCGCGGTGTGCGCAAGATCGTCGCGTACCCGGTCCACGCACCGGCCGTCTCCAGCGCCATACCGGAACTGGAGGCTAGGCTCCGCGAGGGTGAGTTCCACTTCGCCTCAGCCGCCTTCGCTGCCCAGATGGGGCCGGGCGATCTGCTGGTTCTGGGGCCGAACCAATACAGCGCCGAGCGCATGACATTGGGAGGCCTGGTTTTCAACGAGCCGCAGGACGTCTTGTTCATCGATCCGGAGAAATCGGTACCGCCGGAACGCAAGCCTGCCGTCCGCGTGTACGTTTTGGTCTGCGCGGGCATAGCCGATTGAGGGATTATGGCTGCTGCGACGGTCGCGCTGATTCGATGCGAGAGCTATGACCCGGGCGGGGTCGCGCGGGCCATTAGCCGGCAGTTCGAGCTGCTCGGCGGCGTCGAGCGATTCGTCAAGCGCGGCGACCGGATCCTGCTCAAACCGAATTTCATCGCGCCACGCTCCCCGCAGCAGAATCCGGCTCAGACTCACCCGGCTGTGATTCTCGCCACCGCCACGCTCTTGAAGGATTTCGGCGCCAAGCCGTTCGTGGCGGACTCGCCCGCGTGGGGCAGCGCGCGGACCTGCGCCCGCGTGCTGGGGCTCACCGAACCGCTAGCCAAGCTCGGCGTCGCGATTCTGGAGATGGACCAGTCCCGACCGTGCCGCCTGGGGCCGGGCCAGCCGCGTGTGCGGATCAGCTCGGTCGCGCTCGACGCCGATGTTATTGTGAATCTTCCCAAGTTCAAGGCCCACCAGCAACTTGTCACCACCTTCGCGGTCAAGAATATGTTCGGCTGCGTCAGCGGCAAGCGCAAGGCGCTTTGGCATTTCCGCGCGGGTGACGACGCCACCAAGTTTTGTACCTTGCTGATCGATATCTACCGGCGTCTCGCCCCGGTCGTGACGATCGTCGACGGCATCGTGGCGATGGAAGGCCGCGGCCCGATCCGGGGCACGAGCAAACCGCTCGGCTGGCTCGTCGCGGGCGTCGATCCCATCGCGTGCGAGACCGTCTGCTGCCGGCTCGTTGATATCGAACCCGAGCGAATCCCCGTCATCCACACAGCCCGGCACATTGGCTTCGGCTGCGCTGACCTCGGCCACATCGACATCCTTGGCGACGCGCTGCCCGCAGAGCCCTGCATGGATTTCCAGTGGCCGGCCCTGGTCCCCATCAAGTTCTCCCTCACCCGCGTGGGTCGCAGCCTCGCCCGGCAGATCCTGCTCCTGGCCCGGCCATCCAAGACCAAACGCTCGCAACCGTCCCAGTATTAGCCACGTGTCGCGGGCGTCTGACCCGCGGCCCAAGAGCGGGTCTCAACTTCGTTTGATTCTGGCCGCATTTTGCTGGCGAAATACGAGAACTGGGATACGACGTGCGGCGTATCCTGGAGATCGAGGATCGAATGATCTCAGCTTCGGAGCAAGAAGTGCCGTCAAAGGAACGGGATTGCCCCGAGAAGAGCCACCATCGTGAGGCGGCACACTCGCATGTTACGGTGCCGGCCTGTGGGAATGAGGAATACTATGTGTAGGGCGCAGGGGACCCCGGCGGCCACTTACGCGGAAAGGATCGTGCGATGGAAGGAAAGAGGACGTCCCGACGAAGTTTTCTTTATAGGGGCATGACAGCCGTGGCGTCGACATGCACTGGCTGCGCCTTGGTCGGCTCGCGAAAGCCTGATGTTGTGACCGATCCGGACGGAGGCGTCATCCGCCTGAGCAAAGAACAGTCATCTAGACTGCTCGCGGGCGAAGGCAGCCTGCTGGTCGGGGCCAGTGACAGCGACCGCAAGATCCTGGTCGTTCACCTCGCCGACGGCCGGCTTTTTGCCGTCAGTGCGATCTGCACGCACATGGGCTGCACGGTGGGCTACAAGCAAGGGGCGGATCACATTGTCTGCGCGTGTCACGGGTCTGAGTTCGGCTTTGACGGCAGCAATATCAAAGGTCCGGCCAAGCGCCCGTTGAAGCACTACGAAGGGCACATCGAAGGCGGCCAGGTTGTCATTGTGCTCTAAGGCCGGTGGTCGTGAGCCCATCGAGCCGCGCTTGCGAAAGTCGATTCCGCCCTTGGATGCCCGGCGATCATCGTAGCGCATCCTGGTTAGCCGGCGCTGGCAGGACTCGGCGTTGGTTTTCCTTCCTCAAGCAGAATTCGCTGGTCCACCCTGATGTTCCGATACACCTCCGTCTCACCGCCGATTCAGGAGACTTCGATGCGTTCAACCTCTGTGCAAGACCCCAGGCCAAAATACAAGCGTGTGCCGTAATGGCTCTGATAGCCGCGTCCGCCGTGGACTTCGTCCAGAAGCACGAGATCGCCCGCGTACACCCGGACATGAGCGCCGACGCCGTCTCGGTTGGTTCGCGTTCCTCGCAGGAGCACCTGCAGCCAATGATCCTGTCCCGGCGTGTCGTTACGCAGCAGCGTGGGCTTCTCGCGGGAGTTCAAGACCACGATGTCCACGTCGCCGTCATTATCCAGGTCGTCGAAGCCGGCCCCCTGGCTGCTGTGTCTGACCAGCAGTCCAGGGCCGCTTTGGTCTGACACATCAATGAACCGGCCGTGGCCGTTATTCTCGTACAGTTTGTTGGGCTCAAGGTAGGTGGTGCGCTTGTCGTAAGCCTCCACGTTGGGCTGGAGGTGGCCGCAGGCCACGAACAGGTTCCGATCGCCGTCGTAGTCGAAATCCACCAGTCCGCTGCCCCAGGTGACATAGGCCACGGTGCCACTGCCGGCGCCGGTCTGCGTGGTCACGTCCTCGAATAGGCCGTCGCCGAGATTGCGATAGAGGGGGCCCAACTGGTCCTGATAAGCGGTCACGTACAGATCGAGTCGCCCATCGTTGTCGTAATCGCCCAGTTCCGTTCCCATGCTTCCCTGGGACTGGCCGTTGTCATCGAAGGCCAGTCCCGCCATGAGTCCCATCTCCTCAAAGTGCCCTCGACCATCGTTGATGAACAGAAAATTACCGCTCATGTCGTTCGCGGTGACAATGTCGGTGTCTCCGTCGTTATCGATGTCGCCGCAGATGGTGCCCATGCCGGCTCCCCGGTGGTCGCTGATTCCGCTCTCTTTGCTGACATCGGTGAAGGTGCCGTCTCCGTTGTTGCGATACAGCGTATCCGGTGTGTTTCGATAGATGCTGGCGGCCGGACCCAGATAGGCGGGATGCCCGCCGCGCGTGGTGCCTTGCTCTCCAGTGCTGATGCACTCCACATAATTGGAGACATACAAGTCCAGGTTCCCGTCACCGTCTATATCCAGGAAATTGGTGCCGGCTCCCATCTTCGACCCGTTGGCTACCCCGGCTTGTGCGGTTGCGTCGGTGAAGGTGCTGTCACCATTGTTGCGGTAGAGGACGTTGGGACCGTGGTTGTTGAGGTAGATGTCCTGGTCTCCGTCGTTGTCATAATCGGCCACGGCTACCCCGAGGCCGAAACCCATGTCGCCGATGCCGGCTTCGGTGGTCACATCGGTGAATCGCCACCCGCCCTCGTTGCGGTACAAGGCGTTGCGCGGCGGTGTATCAACCGTTGTCCCATCGTGGTAAGCCCCGCTGACGAAATAGATGTCAATGTCACCGTCCATATCGTAGTCGAACAGGGCCAGACCCGCGGTGACCGTCTCAATAAGGTGATACTTGCCGGAAAAGCCGTTGTTGTGTTCGAAGGTAATCCCCGTCTCGCTCGTGACGTCCGTGAAGGCAAGCGGGGCCGCACAGAGAGGTGGATACATGCCGCAGGATAGCAGGAAGGCGACGCAAGGCCACATCCATTTATTGCCTGGACCGAATGTATGCATAGAAGTCCTTGTACTGGGCATCGTTGGGTTCCAGGGCAAGGGCTTGTTCGATGGTCTGGGCGGCACTGGATATATCGCCGTTGGCCTCGCAAGCCCTGCCCAGAACGAAATAGTTCGCGGCGTTTGGCTCCAGCGTGACGGCACGTTGAGCCAGCGACCTGGATGCGGGCAGATTCGTGTGGGTGTGCAGATAGAATCGAGCGAGTTCTGCGTAGACCAAGGCATGCTCCGGAAAGCGGTCTATCGCCTCTTTAAGAGAGGCCTCCGCCCGGTCCGGCTGTTTCATCCAGTTGTGGAGGGCCCCGATGTTGAGGTAGAAAAGCGGATTGTTCGGGTCGAGCTGGCGGGCTCTTTCGAAGAGAGTCAGGGCCGTCTGGAACCGTTGGTATTGATAATGGAGGGCCGCCAGTTTCTCCCAATTGCGGGCATCGTTTGGGTCCAGAGCGATCGCCCGCTCAAGCAGGTGTTGGCCGACCGCTCCCTGTTCTCTTGAACCGTAGAAGCCTTAAGCCCAGCGATAGCAACCCGCCGCGCGCCAGCGCGCGGCGGGGGCCTCGTCGAGCACGATCCGCTGGTCATCGGAGCCTTCACGCGCTGCCTTGAGCTTCGCAAATTCCTGCATGCACGTGTTGGCTTTGTCTGGTTGCCTGAGACGTGCATACACCTTGCCCAGCCCATAGTGCGCATTGAAGTAGTCCGGCGGCAGTTCCAGTGCCTTCTCGTAGCACGTCCTGGCCTGCTCGTAGG
>CAYNQP010000273.1:0-5603 GCA_964399325.1 uncultured Pirellulales bacterium | reverse complement strand
GCCTCAACAACTCAAAACCAACAACTCAACACTCAACACTCAAAACTGCCCCCCTCGCTTCTGGCCAAATATGCGCGGTTATGCTTTACAAATGCGGCCTCTTGGCCGATATTATCAACAGGAGACGCTGGCCATGATGGCCGGGACTGCCTTCATGAGGATGCGACATGGCGGAAAAGCTACCGGTCATTGCGGACAATCGAGTGCTTTGAGGGGGAATCACGGACGGTGAGCCAAGTTAGCCTTAAGAACCCGGTCAGCAACTCCCCCTTCTCTGAGGCAAGCTGGCCTTTTCGTCTCGCCGATGTAATCATCGACGGTTGCAGGAGCAGTTGGTATTTCGTCCCTATCGCCTGCCCCGTAGACAGAGCTTGGTTTGCCGCGAATCAAACGGCCGCAACGGCGCATAACGCGTTGTCTTGCAGTAGGATGGTGACAAAGGAGCCGAAATGCGTCTGACTGAACAGGAACAGCAGGAAATCATCCGCTTCATCGAGGCGGATAAGCCTTTGCCGGATAAATACCGCTTTCTGCTGTTCGAGGACAAGCGCGAGGTCGAGTTGGTCTGGAATGGCAAGACCAGCGAGGTCTGCCATATCGTCCTACCGTTTCAGGTGATCGAGCAGGTGGACGAGCCCCGCGCGGAGAAGCCCGAAGACACCAAGCGCAAAGACAAGGACCAGGGGCTGCTATTCGACTTGGACGAACGCGGGCGCCAACTCAAGGGCTGGACCAACAAGCTCATCTGGGGCGACAACAAGCTCATCCTGTCGAGCCTCAAGAACGGTCCGCTGCGCGAAGAGATCGAGGCCCAGGGTGGGCTGAAGCTGATCTATATCGACCCGCCCTTCGACGTGGGCGCGGATTTCTCCATGGACATCGAGATCGGCGGTGACACCTTCACCAAGAAGCCCAACATCCTCGAAGAGATCGCCTACCGCGACACCTGGGGCAAAGGGGCGGATTCCTTCATCGCCATGATCTACGAACGCCTGATCCTGATGCGGGACCTGCTCGCCGACAACGGGAGCATTTATGTGCATTGCGATTGGCGATTGTGTACCCCCATCCGAGCTGTTCTTGATGAGGTATTCGCTGGTCTATTTCGTGGGGAAATCATCTGGAAGAAGGATGCTGTCGGAAAAGGTGCAAAGAAGCAAGCCAAGCATTGGCCAAAGACGTTTGACAACATAATCGCCTATTCGAAATCGAAAGAAGTCATTTTCGCTTCGGTCCCTGGCGAAATAACGGAAAAGCAACTTAAGGAATTTCATTACCAGGACCCGAACGGGCGGAAGTTCAAGAGAACAACACTTGGTGACTACTCCGACACGTCAATCGCAAGGATGGAGTCAGAAGGCTACATCTACGTGTCTGCCAGCGGGATGAAGTACAAGAAGTACTACCTTGACGAATACACGATTCCCTTAGATTCGATCTGGACAGACGTGCCTGGTTTCGGAGTAGCAACCAGTTCACAAGAGCTGCTCGGTTACCCCACTCAGAAACCCGAGGCCCTGCTCGAACGCATCATCAACGCCTCTTCTACCGAAGGCGATCTGGTGGCCGACTTCTTCTGCGGCTCCGGCACAATGGCGGCGGTGGCAGAGAAGCTGGGACGCAGGTGGATCGTGTCCGACCTGGGTAAGTTCGCCATTCACACGACGCGCAAGCGGATGATCGGCGTGCAGCGCAAGCTCAAAGCCGACGGCCGGGACTACCGGGCCTTTGAAATCCTGAACCTGGGAAAATACGAACGGCAGCACTATATTGGCGTGAACCCGAACCTGCGCGAGGAAGAGCAACGCAAGCAGATCGAGGAGAAGGAAGCCGCGTTCGTCGATTTGATCCTCAAGGCGTATCGCGCCGAGAAGGTGGAGAACTTCGCCTGCTTCCATGGCAAGCGGACCGGACGGCTGGTGTCTGTCGGGCCGGTGAACCTGCCGGTGACGCGGCTGTTCGTCGAGGAGATCATCCTGGAGTGCCGCAAGAAACACATCACCAAGGTGGACCTCCTGGGCTTCGAGTTCGAGATGGGCCTGTTCCCCAACGTGCTGGACGAAGCGCGGGCCAAGGGCATCGACATCGCACCCAAGTACATCCCCGCCGAGGTCTTCGACAAGCGGGCGGTGGAGAAAAACCAGGTGGTCTTTCACGACGTGGCGGCCATCGAGGTCAAGCCGCTCGTGCGTGAGGGCAGGAAGGGCCAGTCGCCCGCCGTGGGTGTGGAGCTGACGGACTTCTCGGTGTTCTACTCGCAGGACTTGATTGCCCACGCCGAGGCGGCCATCAAGAACAAGGGCAGCCGGATCGTGGCGGAGAAGGGCCGGATCGTGAAAGTCAGCAAGGACAAGGACGGGATCGTCACGCGTGAGGTGCTCACCAAGACCTGGACGGACTGGATCGATTACTGGGCGGTGGACTTCGACTTCGAGAGCAAACGGGAGATCATCCGGGTCAAGAACGAGGAAAGCGGGCAATGGGAAGAACGCTGGACCGGGGACTATATCTTCGAGAACGAATGGCAGAGCTTCCGCACCAAAAAGGACCGGTCGATTGAGCTGAAAAGCGTGTTTCACGAATGCACGCCCGGGCGGCGCAAGATCGCGGTCAAGGTGGTGGACATCTTCGGCAATGACACGATGACGATTGTTGACGTGAACGTGGGAGGAAAGAAGTGAGCCCCTCCATGTCTTAACCCCATCGAATTCGATGGGTTTGAATTGTGGCGAATTCGCCACAATTAGAACGGGAGTCTTGAATGGCTAAGAACATCGAAGTCAAAGGAACAAATGTAGGAATCCTGACAAAAGGAGAGATTGACTACATCTCTTTGACCGATATAGCCCACTACAAAGAACCGGGCCGAACGGATCACGTTGTTCAAAACTGGATGAGAAACCGCAATACCATCGAGTTTTTGGGGATATGGGAGCAATTGAACAACCCGAATTTTAAACCCCTCGAATTCGAGGGGTTTAGAAGAAGAGCAGGACTCAATAGTTTTGTCTTGACCCCAAAGCAATGGACAATCGAAACGAACGCCATCGGTATCGTTTCCAGACCGGGCCGCTACGGCGGAACGTACGCCCACAAAGACATCGCCTTCGAATTTGCGTCCTGGATATCCGTTGAATTCAAATTATACCTGATCAAAGAGTTCCAACGGCTGAAGGAGCAAGAGAGAAAGCAGCTCGGTTGGGATATCCGTCGCAATCTCACCAAGATCAACTACCGGATTCACACCGATGCGATCAAGGAGAATCTGATTCCGCCCGAACTGACCCCACGTCAGACCAACCTGGTTTACGCCACGGAGGCCGACGTGCTGAACATGGCGCTCTTCGGTATGACCGCCAAGGATTGGCGCGACAGCCATCCGCGCGAGAAAGGCAATATTCGCGACTACGCGAATATGTCGCAGCTCGTGTGCCTGTCTAATCTGGAGAATCTGAACGCCCTCTTTATCCAGGAAAAGATGCCGCAGGCGGAACGCCTGCGCAAGCTGAACCAGATCGCCATTCACCAAATGAGACTTCTGACGGACAACACCAGAATCAAGCAGCTTGAAGCGGGGGACAAGTAATGGCCTTGCACAAAGACTTTCCCGAATCTCCGCATGCGATTCTCGATCCGGGCATCCGCTGGTTTCCTGCTGATGAGGCATTGCGCGAGACCAGCATGGAGAAGCTCATGCCACCCCTGGTGGCGGAGCTGCGCCGCAAGGTTAAGGAGTTTCGGGACGGGGGATACGTGGGCGCGGCGGATACCAGCCGGAGTCTGCTCCGTTGGTGGTTCGATACGCCGCACCTGCTGCCGAAAGCCGACGGGACGATGGCGGAGTTTCAATACTACTTCGCCCAGCGCGAGGCGCTGGAGACGATTATCTACCTCTACGATGTGGTGGGGGTCAGGGACAAGCACGATCTGATGCGCTTCGACGCAAGCGGCCTGGTATCCGGGGGCATGTTCGACGAGACCTGGCGCCGGTTCGTGGTGAAGATGGCGACGGGAACCGGCAAGACCAAGGTCTTGAGCCTGGCGCTGGCGTGGAGCTTCTATCACAAGCTCTACGAGCCGGAATCGGAACTGGCGCGCAACTTCCTGGTCATCACGCCCAACATCATCGTCTTGGACCGGGTTTACCGGGATTTCCAGGGCCTGCGGATCTTCTTCAACGATCCGGTGTTGCCGGACAACGGCTTTGACGGACGCAACTGGCGCGACGATTTTCAACTGACGCTGCATTTGCAGGATGAGGTTCGTATCACCCGGCCCACCGGCAATATCTTCCTGACCAACATCCACCGGGTTTATTCGGGCGAGGATATTCCGCCATCACCGGAGGATGAAGACATGCGGGACTATTTTCTTGGCAAGCGGCCTACGGGTGCGACCACGGATTCGAAGGTGGACTTGGGCATGATCGTGCGGGACATTGACGAACTGATGGTGTTAAATGACGAGGCGCACCATATTCACGATCCGCGCATGGCTTGGTTCAAGTCGATCGAAGACATCCACAACCGCCTGAAGCAGAAGGGGACGGCCCTTTCCATGCAGCTGGACACAACGGCCACGCCCAAGCACAATAACGGCGCGATCTTCGTCCAGACCGTAGCCGACTACCCGCTGGTGGAGGCGATCTCGCAGAACGTCGTCAAGCACCCGGTCCTGCCCGACGCGGCCAGCCGTGCGAAGTTGAGCGAACGGCAGAGCGCCAAGTACACCGAGAAATATGCCGACTACATCCATCTCGGCGTGATCGAATGGCGCAAGGCATACAGCGAGCACGAGAAGCTGGGTAAGAAGGCCATTCTGTTCGTGATGACCGACGACACACGCAACTGCGACGACGTGGCCGAGTATCTGGAGGGGCATTACCCGGACTTGAAAGACGCCGTGCTGGTCATTCACACCAAGAACAACGGCGAGATTTCCGAAGCGGCCTCGGGCAAGGGCAAGGACGAACTGGATGAACTGCGCAAGCAAGCCAACGCGATTGACGGGATGGACAGCCCGTTCAAGGCTATCATCTCGGTGATGGTGCTTAAAGAGGGGTGGGACGTGAAGAATGTCACCACTATCGTGGGCCTGCGTGCCTATTCGGCCAAGAGCAACATTTTGCCCGAGCAGACGCTGGGGCGCGGCCTACGCAAGATGTATCCCGGTGATGTCCAGGAATACGTCAGTGTCGTCGGCACGAATGCTTTCATGGAGTTCGTAGAATCCATCCAGGCCGAAGGCGTGGTATTGGAGCATAAGCCGATGGGGGATGGGACGGGGGCGAAGACTCCGCTGGTGGTCGAAATTGACAAGGAGAACGAGAAGAAGGATATCGCCGCGCTGGATATTGAAATCCCGGTGCTGAGCCCCCGTGTCTACCGCGAATACAAAAGCCTGGGCGATCTGGACGTTGCCGCGATGGGGCATGAGCGTGTGTTGTACTTGCACTTCAGCGAGGAGGAACAACGGGAGATCGTCTTCAAGGATATCACAACGGGTGAGGTGACGCACACCACGATATTGGATACGGCGGGCGTCGCGGATTATCATAGCGTGATCGGCTACTTCGCACGGACCATCATGAAGGATTTGCGCCT
>CAYNQP010000272.1:0-5640 GCA_964399325.1 uncultured Pirellulales bacterium | reverse complement strand
TTCGTTTATTGTTGTCAACCTGTTTTTAGAAAGGAACAAAGATGTCGGTAGAAAAGACAATCGGGTCCAACAGTTTGGTGGAAGTGATCGACAGGATCCTGGACAAGGGTATCGTGGTCGACGCGTGGGTCAGAGTTTCGCTGGTGGGAATCGAACTGCTGGCCGTTGAGGCCAGAGTCGTGGTTGCATCGGTCGAGACCTACCTGAAGTACGCCGAGGCCATTGGTCTGACTGCGACCGCCGCCGCTGCGTAAGGAGATGATCACAAGCTCTCCTATGTTGAAGGGGCGTTCTTGTCGGGACATCCTTCCTATGCCTTGTGCATCCAGTAAGCATATCTCGCCAAGACGGTCTCTTCACAGCCAGGGAGCTGAAAGGAGGTAGTAGATCAATGATAAAGGTCCTCGGCAGTGAGAACTTCGTGCATGACGTATTCTGCTCCTATGAAGCCAGGATTCAAAGCGTAGAGTGCCTTTTTGAAACCGCCCACAGTGTTCTTGAGAGTTTTGACAATTCTCTCCTCGACGTGCGACGTGAGTATAAGCAGGTCAGCGAGCAACTCTGCGACAGTCTGGCGAGGAATGGCTCTCTGCGAAAGAAGGACTTCGACAGCATGATGAGGGTAGTGTCGGCGGACCAGGACCAGAGAGGGCAGGAGGTGCGGGACCTGTCGAGGGAGTATTTGGATGAGCAGACGCAGCTTATCCAGGAATTGCGCAGGCGGTTCCACGGTTTTACGGGCGCCTTGGCAGGGGGGGAAGTCGCAAAGGCCACGGAGCATCATCAGGCGATCACCGACCTATTTACGAAGCAACAGCAGTGCAACGACGACATTGTCACCAAACTGAAAGAGTCGCACGAAGAAGGGCAGCAAACGGCGGGCATGCTCAAAGATCTGCTGGCGAAAGGCCGGGAATTGCGAATCAAGGACCTGAAGTCGACGCTCGCGGAATTCAAGCGGCAACGCAATCAGCGTCTGACGCAACAGGAGGAGAGGCGAGAAGAGGTCCAGGACATGCTGCGGGAGTCGCGGGTGCGCCGTGTGGAAGCCGAACAGGAGAGGCGTGCTCAAGCCGCAAGCAAGCAGAAGGCCGATGGCAACGATCCGCGTGAGGACGAAGCCACTTGGCAGGAAAGAGTGGACGGGCAGGTAAAAGAAACGGAAGCGTGCCTGCGGCGATGTTCGCGGGAGAACGAGTTAACCAGTTGCGGTTCGTGCGTGTAGTGACCGCGGCGCGCCCGGATAAGGCGATGCTCTTACGGGCACACTATGAGCGGGGCCACAGGCCCAGAAGATTTTGAAAGGGTGAACAGATGGCAGTTGCGGAAGACATGAAAAGGCTCACAGAGGACATAATCGTGGCGAATGATATGCGTCTGAGATCTGTGGGCGCACTGGTGACGGAGACCCACGAGACCCTAAAGGGGTTCTCCGCGGACCGGAAGAAGATGGCGACGAATCAAGCCAAGGACCTGGCTGATTTCGTGGATGACTTGTCAAGGACGGTAAAGGGTTTCCTCACGGGGTTCAGGAAGAACCACCAGCAGATGAGCAAGGAACAATCCAGGCACCTGGCAGGCTTTGTACAGGGTCTCGCCCAGGATGTGACGTCTATGTTGCATCGGTTTGAGAAGGAACGAGAGCACATGTCGAAAGAGCTCGCGGAGCGACTCGCCAAAGAGATTACGGATATCAAGGCGGCCGTCGAGCAGATCCTCAAGGACACCGGGTGTTTCATGGATGAGCAGCGCTCCGATATGGCCAAAGCAAGACAGGCATGGCGGAACATGTCTGCAACCATCGGCAAAGCACGGAAGGCGGGCTTCACGACGCCGGCGGTCGAGGCCAAACCCAAGGCGCGTGCGGCAAAGCGGGCAACCGGCAAGACGCGGGGCAAGAAGAGCACAGCAGCAAAGGGTAGGTGACCGCAGGCAAGGGGTCCGTGTCCCCGTATACAGATGCTCGCGAGCCCGCGGCGGCCTCGAGCCATGGATGAACACCGGGTAGACCCGGTGCAGGGAGGTAACACGCGATGATCGATGAGATGATGACAGTCCTGAAACCCAGTCCTTTGGCGGATTTCGTTGAGACACCCTACGTCGAGGATCTAACCGCGAGGGCCCTCAGTTACATCAAAGCCGGCTTTCCCGTGCATTTGAGGGGCCCGTCCGGGACCGGCAAGACGACCTTGGCCATGCACCTGGCGAGCAAGATCGCCAGACCCGTGGTGATGATCCATGGGGACGAAGGGTTCACCACCTCCGACCTAGTGGGCGGCGAGCACGGCTACCGGGCCAGGCGGGTAGTGGACCGGTTCGTCTCTCGGGTCCTCAAGACCGAGGAGGACGTGACCAAGCGGTGGATGGACAACCGCCTCACCGTGGCGTGCAAGCACGGCTTCACCCTTGTCTACGACGAGTTCACCCGTTCCCGGCCGGAGGCGAACAACACCCTGCTATCGATCCTGCAAGAGAGGATCATGGATTTGCCTCCAGCCCGCGACGCCAATGAACCCTATCTAAAAGTACACCCCGACTTCACGGCGATCTTCACCTCCAACCCGGAGGAGTATGCCGGCGTACACAGGAGCCAGGATGCTCTGAGGGATCGGATGATCACCATGGACCTGGATTACTTCGACCATGAGACGGAGGTGGCCGTCACCCAAGCGAGGTCCAGGCTGGACCGTGCCTCTGTCGAGACCATCGTCCGGATCGTCAGGGGACTGCGGGAATCGGGCAAGTGCGAGTTTGCCCCCACGGTTCGGGGCTGCATCATGATTGCCAAGACGCTCAAGGTGCAGGGACTCACCGTGGACCGGGCCTCGGCGGCCTTTCTGCAGATGTGCCAGGATATCCTGGCCTCTGAGACAAGCCGCGTGGGCTCGAAAACAAACCAGAATCGGGTCAAAGAGATCGTGAACGACCTAGTCGCGAGGGAGCTGGGTTCCAACGACGAGAACCGCTTCAGCGAAGGCAACGACGTCGTCAACGTCGACATGCGGACACACGAGAGGCCGACCGAAGTGATGGCGGCCGCTTCATGAGGAGAACGACACCATGAAGGCGCCAAAGCAAAGACACGGAGCGACCAGCATCAGCAGCATCCACACGGCGGGGGTCAGCTCCGTACCGAAAAGGCAGAGATCTCCGTACCTGGAGCTATATGCACTGGGCAGAGAGAGGAGCCGGCTGATGAAGGAGATGCTCGCCCTGGACGTCAGAAGAGAAACGATCTACCGGCACCTGGGGAGCATCGGCAAGCAGATCCTGAAGTTGCAGCAGGAGACGGCGCAGGAGCAACAGGCCGAGATGGGCATAAGGACTCCCGACCGGCCAATCAAGATGGTGGACATAAACTACTAACGGCTGTCAAAGGGGACGGAAATGGCTAAGACAACGGGAAAGAAACACGGCAAAGGCTGCGATGTCGATCTGGGTGCAGGCACGCTGGGTCTGGGGGGCTTGTTTAAGGGTATAGAGAACCTGATCGATCTCGCGGCCAAACTGAAGGACTCTGGCGGGCAAATCAGTCGAGAAGGTGAAGTCGATCTGAGCCATCTCAAGGAAGGCATGAAAGGGGTCTTTGGGTTCTCCGTGAAGACGGCGGTCGGGGGCGAGCCCGTGGTGGAGTCGTTCGGCAACATCAAGCAGACACCGGCGGGTCCGTCCGTGGAAGAAGTCAGAGAGCCCTTGACGGATATCTTCGACGAGGAGCACGAGATCAAAGTCTTCGCGGAGATGCCCGGGATCAAGGCGGAGGACATCCGACTCGATCTGAAGGATGACATACTCGACATTCGGGCCGAGAGCGGCAAACGCAAGTATCACAAGGAGGTCCTGCTTCCCGCCCCCGTGAATCCCAAGACGATGACCTTTCGCTACAGCAATGGCATTCTGGAAATAGAGGTTAGCAAATAGATGGTATTCAAGGACATTGTCATGGGAGATTTCAAGGTAAAGGAAGCCCTGCCCAAGGACGTGGGCAGGGCTATCGCGCGCATCGACCCCGAGGACATGAAGACCTTGGGACTCGAGACAGGCCAGATCATAGAAATGGAGGGCAAGCGCAAGACGGTGGCCAAGGTAATGCCGTGTTATGCCAACGATCGCGGCAAGAAAATGATCCAGATGGATGGTATCGCCAGGGAAAATGCCAAGACCGGGATAGACGAGAAGGTGACAATCCGTCCGGCCGAGGGCAAGCCCGCTCGCAAGGTAACCCTTTCGCCACTCACCACCAACGGACGGCTCGACAAGGATCAGGACGGCAAGTACGTTGGCTCGCTCATCGAGGGGGTGCCGGTCACTGCCGGGGACAAGGTGCGGACGTGCCTGTTCGGCCGAAAGACGTGCGATTTCCTGGTCGAGGATACCAGTCCCAACGGCGTGGTCCTGATCACCTCCTCCACAAAGATCAACATCAAGGCCAAAGGTGCCAAGGTCGAGAAAGCCAGGGTATCTTATGAGGACATAGGCGGACTGGGATCCCAACTCCGGAGAATCAGGGAGATGATCGAGCTGCCTCTGAAGTACCCCGAGGTCTTCGGCCGCCTGGGTATCGATGCACCCAAAGGGGTCCTTATGTACGGTCCGCCCGGGACGGGCAAGACGTTGACCGCTCGCGCCGTGGCGCATGAGACCGATGCCTATTTCACGAGCATCAGCGGGCCGGAGATCATGGGCAAGTTCTACGGGGAGTCCGAGGCGCGTCTGCGCAGCGTATTCGAGACCGCCCAGAGTCACGCGCCGGCCATCATCTTCATCGACGAGATAGACGCGATCGCACCCAAACGGGAGGACATGGGGGGTGAAAAGCAGGTGGAGAGACGCGTCGTGGCCCAGCTCCTGTCGCTGATGGATGGCTTGGAGGCCAGGGGACATGTGATCGTCATCGGCGCCACCAATATCCCCAACACGATCGATCCTGCCCTTCGCAGGCCGGGACGCTTCGACAGAGAGATCTCCATTCCTATTCCCGACAGGAACGGCCGCCTGCAAATCCTGGAGGTCCACACGCGGGGTATGCCCCTGGCCCAGGACGTGAGCGTCGAAAGGCTAGCCGATATCACCCATGGCTTCGTGGGCGCCGACCTCGAAGCGTTGGCGAGAGAGGCGGCCATGTCCGCGCTCCGCAAGATTATGCCGAAGATCGACTTCGAGATGTCGGATATCCCCTATGACACGCTGTTGAATCTGGACATCACGATGGACAACTTCCTGGAGGCCATGAAGGAGATCGAGCCCTCGGCGATCCGGGAGGTGTTCGTGGAAGTGCCGCACGTGACGTGGTCGGACGTGGGTGGTCTCGACGCCATCAAGCAGGAGCTTCAGGAAGCGATCGAGTGGCCGTTGAAGTATCCCGAGGTGTTCGAAAAAGCGGGGACGCATCCTCCCAAAGGCATCCTGCTCTATGGCGCCCCCGGCACGGGCAAGACCCTTCTGGCCAAGGCAATCGCCCATGAAAGCGGGGTGAACTTCATCTCCATCAAGGGCCCGCAGCTCCTGAACCGTTACGTGGGGGAATCGGAACGTGGAGTCCGGGAGACGTTCAAGAAGGCCAAGCAGGCCGCACCGATCATCCTATTCTTCGATGAGATCGAGAGCCTTATTCCCAGGCGGGGATCGGGCGGCGACGGA
>CAYNQP010000271.1:1351-5649 GCA_964399325.1 uncultured Pirellulales bacterium | reverse complement strand
AGCCGGACAGCGTGACCCCGAAGACACCATCCGACGCCTCTCCATCGTCATGCAGGCCGTCGTCAGCCATAGCGACAGGCGTGAAGGAAGCAAAGGGCCCATCGGCGACGAACAACCGGACTTCCGCGACGGGCACGGAACCGTCCACGCTCGCCGTGACAGTCAGACTCTCTCCATCCTGATGCTGGGTGGCCGTGTGGTTCACGGCGGTGATTGTGGGCGCTGCTTGGCTGAGCTCTATGTGCGAGAGCAAAGAACTGCGCCGATTCCGGATGAAATCCTTCAACTCATCGATGCCGCTGTCGAACGCCTGGTTGGAATAGAGCTTCTTGGTATCGGCTTTCACTTCGTCTTCGATGAGGGCGCGATAGGCATCAATCTTTGCGGAAAGGCCCTCCTCGGTCAGAAAGGAATCCAGAATCGTGCGAACGTGGGCCAGGTATCGCTGTCGGTACTGACGAATGCTCATCAGGCGGTACATGATGGGCACCGCGGAGTCATCGGCGCGGTAGAACAACGCCCACTGCCCGGCCTCCATGCACTCGTTGCCGTCGTATTGCATCAGGTGCATCCTGCCGGTTTCAGGCTCGAAGTAGAGATAGTAATCGCTCCCGCGTTTGTTGACGTAGCCGTCGTCATCCTGGAAGACAACCTCGAACGCACACAACCACAGGGCGCGATCGACATCAAGGACGCTCTCCAGCATCTCGGGCAACTGGTCTATCGGAGTGTTGTTCAGGACATCGCACGTATGAATCAGGCTTGCCCAGGGGTCGTCCTGCTTGCTGTTCTTCAACTCGTACACCTGCTCGTAGGCGGCCGAATCGCTGCCTTGCCAGGTAAGCGCCGCGACGCCGTCGGTCACACCGCCCCCACCGCCACCGGGGTTCACTTCCATCGGCCTGATGCCGGGCACTTGGCCACCACCAGGCATCTGGCCCCCACCCATGTTGCCTTCCGCACGCCAGCGAGTGCCGTCATTGCTCGCAAACCAGTCCTCGACGAACTCGGCGTTCAACTGCTGGACGTTGGCGTAGAGGCCCCAGTTCTCGCCGTTGATGACGAGCTTCACGAAGTTGGCCTTGGCGCAGGGGACTACCTGGCGACACACATTCGAGTAGAGGACCTCGCGCATGAAGGTGGCATCGCTCATACAGTTGATCAAGTTGAGCGTTTTGTAACCCATCAAACGCTGGCCCTCGATCATGTAATCAATCTCGATGTTGAACGACTTCTTCTGCGAGTTTTCCGCCATCATATACGAGGTGTTTCCACGAAAACGAACGCCCACTTCCTCGTGCAGCACACCATCAACCGTCAGTGTGGCCAGGATATTCGTCTTGCTCTGGTAGTTCACCTGCAATTGACTCCACCAGTCCCGCTGTGAAAACTGAAGTTCGAGGGTTCGCAACGAGGTTTCCTCGTAGAAATCATCCACAACCGAAGCGGCCGAACCACTCAACAGAATCAAAACAGACAGAACAGACACTACTTTCGCCTTCATGGCATACCTCCGCCTCAAACAAGCACCTTTACATCCGAGGGCGGCTGCCCCAGAGACAAGCCGCAACCTCCTTCTTTGAAGATATCCTTCAACATCCAGGGAGCCAATCGGTCCCCCGTTTCTTCTCGGTTGTGTTCCGACCGCGTTCACTCGTCGCAGCACGCAGCACGCCGGCCAACCCGGTCTCTACTGGCCCGACCCTTCCGGCAGGCCGCGTTTCTTGAGTGTGATACTGATGCCGCCGCCGTCGCTCAGGAAGACCGTTTCGAGGTCCGGGTTCGTGGTGATGGCCTCGATGTACCTGCGATCGGCCTGACCGGCATTGATGTTGTGAGCGAGAACCAGGCCGCCGGGGCGAACCTTCGGCAGCAGTTTGTTGAGATAGTCGATGTACCCTTCCTTGATAGCCCGACAACGCTCAACAAGCCTATCCCGACCAGACCAGCGATTACTTTCTCCGACATTTCCGGATCCTTTCAGAATGTGGCCAGCACTTCGATTACCGCCGTGAGACACCTCAAGTGCCAAGTTTTCGGCCCGCCCGCAGCGTGTAAGGAAACCGACGTGAACCACCTCGATAAGAAGGTGGTGATAACAGAACGGAGGTTACAGCGAGGCACCGATTCCTGGGACGAAACCCCGGCACGCCGTGGCTCGGGAAGCCGTAGAGACGCAAGATCTTGCGTTTCTACTCGTGGCGCAGCGCGATGATCGGATCGACCTTGGCGGCATTCATAGCGGGATAGAGGCCAAAGAGAATGCCGATGGCCATACTGATCAGCAGCGGCAAGAGAACGCCGTTGAGCGTAATGACGGTGGCCATGCCGGAGAAATACGTGATCAGGAAGGGTATCAAAACGCCCACACCCAGGCCGATGAGCCCTCCGGTCGTGGAGAGGACGACCGTCTCGATGAGGAACTGGTAGATGATCTGCCGGCGTTTGGCCCCAATGGCGCGGCGGATGCCGATCTCGCGGGTCCGCTCGGTGACGGAGGCCAACATGATATTCATGATCCCGATCCCGCCCACAAGCAGGCTGATGCCCGCAATGGACCCCAGGACGATGTTGAACGTCCGCTTGGTGGCCTTGGCCTGCCTCAGGAGTGCCAGGGGAACGCTGATGGCGTAGTCGTCTTTCTTATGAAACTGTTGGAGCATCCGTTCGATTCCCGCGGCGACAGCCTCGACGTAGATACTGTCGGTGACCTGAACGATGATCTGATGCAACTGGACTTGCTCGGCTTCCATCGAACCGGACTTCTGTCGTATCGACACGTCTCCGAAATACGTGCGCGCCACGGTAATGGGAATGTAGGCGTCCGCCGCCTGGTCGGGAATCTGAATGTTGCCCCCCTGGCTGCTCTCGCTCTTGACGATGCCAACGACCTTGAACTCGTTGCCGGCGATGCGGATCGTCTGACCGATGACCGCCTCCGTCGCCAGGAGTTTTCGCGCGCCGAATTCCGTCAGCACCACCACCGGGACCTGCTGGTCCGCATCCGCCTGCATAAGCACTCGACCGGCGAGGATCTCGCGGGGCACCAGGGCAAACCACCCAGGCGTGGTCCCCACCACTCTCAGTTCCATCGTCCTTTCGCGCAGGCGCGAATCCTTGCGTGTCAGCTTCACCGGCGCCGTCTGTTTGACATTGTTGAAACTCGCGGCCACACGCGTGAAGTCCTCGTAGGTCAACCCATAGACACTTATGCGGGAGCGCATCACGTTGGCCTGTGCCTGCTCTTCTTCAGCGGACTTGACCGAAGAGATAATGATGTTGTTGCTGCCGAGCTTGCGGATCTGGTCCAGCGCCTGGGCACTGGCCCCCTCGCCGACCGACAGCATAGCCACGACGCTGCCGACCCCAAAGACCACGCCCAACATCGTCAAGAACGAGCGCAGCTTGTGCAGCAGGAGGTTTTCAATGCCGAGCCAGATGTTTCTGGCTATCTTAGTCTGTCTCATAGGCACCTGTTTCGATTCTGTCGATCACACCGTCGATCATGTGCAATCGGTTATGCGCATGCGAGGCGATATGCGGCTCATGCGTCACCATGATGATGGTCTTGCCCAGCGTGTTCAACTTGTCCAGGAGTTCCATGATCTGCTTGCCTGTGGCCGAGTCGAGATTGCCTGTGGGCTCATCGGCAAAGATGATCTGCGGATCGTTGGTCAGCGCGCGGGCGATGGCCACGCGCTGCATTTGCCCGCCGGAGAGTTCCGTCGGGCGGTGGTTCAGCCGGTCGCCCAACCCCACCTCCCCGGCAAGCTCTCTGGCGCGCTCGGCGCTGCGGACCGCGTCCCAGCCCAAGTAATACAGCGGCAGCTCGATATTACGCTGCACGGTCAACTGCGGGATCAGGTTGAAGCTCTGAAAAATAAACCCCAAATACGTCAGTCGCAGCTCGCTGAGCGCATCGTCGTCGAGCTGACTGACATCCTTGCCGTCGAGATAGAAGGTGCCGCTCGTCAAACGATCGAGACATCCGAGGATGTTCATCATGGTGCTCTTCCCGGAACCGCTGGGGCCCATGATCGCCCAGAAACTGCCCCTTTTGAAAGAGACCGTGACACCGGCCAGCGCATGGACCTGCTCTGTCCCCATCTGGTAGATCTTGCGAGCGTTGTCAAGCTTGACGATGTCCTGCCCGTCGTTGGGCGGCGACTGTGTGCCCATCTACTGATTCCCTCCCGGTCCGCCAGGCCTCTGGCCGCCTCGTCTCTGCCCCTGGCCACCGCCCCCCATGAAACCCTGCTGCATTTGCTGGCGCTGCTCGGGAGTCATGTTCTGCATCA
>CAYNQP010000271.1:0-1251 GCA_964399325.1 uncultured Pirellulales bacterium | reverse complement strand
TCATTGATTTGCTGTCTCAATGTGCCCGCAGGACTGTTCGCATCGCCCGGCATCCCTGAGCCAGACTCCAGCGTGGCCGCTTTCAGCGGCGGGGTCAACAGAACGGTTTCTCCCTCGTCCAACCCACTGACGATCCTGACCATGGTGTTGTCGTCCAGACCGATCTCCACGGTCCGCTCCTCGGCGGTCCCGTCGGATTTGACCACGTAGAGCGTGGGCTTGCCGCCGATCCTTATGACGGCCTGCACGGGGACATAGACCGCATCCTCGTGCTGCTCGACAACGATCTCCACCTTGCAGCCCATGCCGGTCCGCAGGGACGGATCGTTCGTATCCAGGTACACATCGGAATTGTACACCTTCAGGTCGGGGTTCAAGAACATACTCTGCGGATCGGGCAACGGGGCGATGGTGGCGAGCCGGCCCAGGAACTTCTTGCCCGGCAGCGCATCGACCGTGATGACGGCCGGCAAACCCACGCGGACCTTCTGCAGGCTCGCTTCATGAATAGCCACCACCGCCTTGGACGAGGACGCCGTCGGCAGATAGATCAACTCCTGACGCTCGAAAACCTCGACCCCTTCCTGCAAAGGCTGGCGATTGTCCATCATGTGACTGAAACCGCCTCCTTGCGCACTGGTGGCATAGATGACCATGCCGTCCGTCGGGGCATACACCATGGCCTTCTTGATCTGATCCTCAATCTTGGCGAGCTTGTCCTTCTGGCGGCTATACTCCAGCCCCCTGGCCGTTTGATCCGCCTCCGCCTGGACGACGTTGGCTCGGGCCTTGCGCTGGGTGCGCTCCAACGCCATCTCGGCCTGCGTGACATCGCTCTGAAGCTGCGCAATCTCTCGTTTGTAGGTATAGTTCTGCAGCAGATCGAGGTCGTTCTTTCTCACTTGCAGCCGGACCTCGGCACTGTTTCTGGCCAATTGATCGGCCTGAAGTTCGGTCTTGGAGAGGTACTTCTCATCGTAGAGCGTCTGGGACCACTTCAACTTCTCCTCGGCCCGCGTCAATTCCTCCTCGGCCAGCCTGATGTCGTTCTCCGCCGCCGCCTTGTCGTTGGGGTACTGCCCCTCCACATACTTCTTCAAATCCTGGCGTGCGAACTGGAGGGTCAGTTCGGCCACGTTCACATCGCTTATGGCCTGGTTCTCAACGACCTTGAAGTTCTCCTGGGCATTGACGTTGGCGGCGTCGGCATTCTGAACCCGGATCTCCTGGTCGATCTTGTTGTCAGCCAGC
>CAYNQP010000270.1:0-5656 GCA_964399325.1 uncultured Pirellulales bacterium | reverse complement strand
CGGCGGGCCTGCGCGCTCCCGACGTGCACCGAGATGTCGGCGAGGAACGCGAAGACCACGATCACCCAGCCGAACCCGGTCACGCCCTTCACCGGCGCGTAGACCAGCGCCCAGGCGAGCGTGGTCCAGGGCAGGAACACAAAGCCGATCGCCGCCCAGTACCACTGGTCGAACGCGATCGACATCCGGTCGGTGAACGCCCACAGGATGAACACCCCGAGTCGGGGTGAGATGGCCGAGGCGAGGACGAAGAGGCAGCGGACGAAGTCGCCTCGGATGAAGATGATGCGGACGAGAAGGACGAGTACGAGGTGCAGCAGAAGTGGAGCGAGCGGCGGACTTTCACGCCCACGTCGTTCTACGACGAGTTCGTGGGCGTCGATCTGCGGCAGTACGTGAACCTGACCAACGATCCGATTCGGCCGCAGGGCGGGCATTACGAAATCCAACTCACTCGCAGCCTCTACGGCGGGCAGAACGCCAACTACGTGACCGTGAGCATCGAGACGCTCAAAGAGATTGTGACGAAGGTGCTGCTGGACAATCGGGCGGTGTACTTCGCCGCGGATGTCTCGCCGGACCAGGACCGCGACAAGGGAATCATGGCCCGTGACCTCTACGACTACGAGTCGATCTATGGGATCGGCATGGACCTGAGCAAGACCGAGCGCATCCTGTTTCGTGACAGCACGATCAACCACGGCATGGCCTTCATCGGCGTCGATCTGCAGGAGGGCCGGCCGGTCAAGTGGCTGGTCGAGAACAGTTGGGGCAGCGACCGCGGCGACGGCGGGCTCTGGACCATGTACGACGACTGGTTCGAGGACAACGTCTACAACGTCATCGTCCACAGCGACGACGTGCCCCGTGAGGTGATGGCGATCTTCGCGCAGCCGGCGACGAAGCTGCCCGTTTGGGACCCGATGTGGTAGCGGGAGGCGGGGCGTGAACAGAGTCGTGGAGACGTGGGAGATAGCGGACGTGGGGCCGGTCGCGGTGGCGGTTTCGGACCGGGCCAAGCACGCGCGTATCTCGATTCGTCGCGACGGGGCGGTCAAGCTGATTCTGCCGAAGCACGTGTCACTCAAACAAGGCAGGAAGTTTCTCGATTCCGGGCGGGAGTGGATCCAGCGGCATCTGCGCCAATGCCGCGTCGAACAAATGGACCCGGGGCTGGACCGATTCCGTGCGGGCACGCTGCTGGTCGAGCGGGTGCGGCAACTGGCCGCGATGCATGGCTTCGCCTACAACCGTGTCTTCGTGAAGAACCAGAAGACGCTGTGGGGCAGTTGCTCGGCCCGGAACAACATCAATCTGAACGTGAATCTCGCGCGGCTGCCTGAGGAGCTGAGAGACTATGTCATCGTGCACGAGCTGGTCCACACGCGGCACATGAACCATGGCCCGGCGTTTTGGAGGACGGTGGACGCCATCGTAGGCGACAGCAAAGCGTTACGGAGGAAGCTGCGCCAATACAAGCCGGAGGTTTGACGCTCTTGCACGATTCGTGCGGCGGGATCACGCGTGTTCGGAACCACTGTCCGGATACCGGCCGGAAGGAAGCTTTGCAGGGCGGGTGCGGGGTGGTAGAATGGCCGCCCGGCAGGAATGGTAGGACGGTAGGTGTCATGGACGACCAGAGCAAAGCCAGCTTCGATTTTCAGCAGGAGGATGACTCGCAGGTCCGCCTCGTGCTCGCGGGCCGGTTGGACCGGGACGCGACGGCTTCGATCTGGTCCGATGCGACGAGCACGCTGCGCCGCAGTAAGGCTCAGCAGGCGGTGGTTCAGGCCAGCGACATCACCTATTGCGACGGGGCGGGCATCGCCTTGCTCGTGGAGTTCAAACGCATTCAGGAGAAGAGCGGCGGGCAAATCGAGATCAAAGATCTCGCGCCGCAGTTCGGGCAATTGATGGCGCTGTTCGAGACGGATCATCTCGTCGCGCCTCCCGAACGGCCCGGCCGCGTCACCGAGTTTGTCGATAACGTAGGCCGGCAGGTCATCCACGGCGCAAACGGTTTCACGGACTTGCTGAGTTTCGTCGGGGAGATCTGCGTCAAGCTCCTGAGGACGATGTTGAACCCCAGGTCACTGCGCTGGCGCGACACGTTTCTGATCGCGGAGAAGGCCGGGGCCAACGCGGTGAGCATCACGGCCCTGCTGGGCTTTCTCATCGGACTGATCCTGGCCTTTCAGGCGGCGGTGGCGCTGCGCAAGTTCGGCGCCGAGGTGTTCGTGGCCGACCTGGTCGTCATCACGCTGTTTCGCGAACTGGGCCCGCTGATCACGGCGTTCATCCTGGCCAGTCGCAGTGGTTCGGCCTTCGCCGCCGAACTGGGGACGATGAAGGTCAACGAGGAGGTCGATGCCCTGGTCACGATGGGGCTGGATCCGGCCGGTTTTCTGGTCCTGCCGCGGGTAGTGGCGGCCGTGGCGATGATCCCGCTGCTGACGATATTCAATCTCTTCTTCGGCCTGATCGGTTGCGGCCTCGTGATGGCCTCATTGGGTATCCCGATCGCCACCTTCTTGGAGCGGATCAAGGAAGCGGCGACCCTGACCGACTTCTTCGGCGGCCTTGTCAAGACGTTCGTATTCGGCGCGCTGATTGCGAGTATCGGCTGTCTCCGCGGCCTGCAGACGGGCACCGGCCCCAGTGCCGTCGGGGACTCGGCGACGCGGGCGGTTGTCAGCGGTATCGTGGCCATTGTTGTGGCCGATGGCGTTTTCGCGGTCGTGTACTATTTTCTGGGGATATAACCTTAGCATGGGCAGCAACGGCGAACCCATCATCGAAGTCAAGGACCTCACCGCCGGATACGGCGGGACAGTGGTATTGGAGGACATCAACTTCGAGGTCCACCCCGGTGAGGTGTTTGCCATTCTGGGCGGCTCCGGCTGCGGCAAGAGCACGCTGCTCAAACAGATGATCGGGCTGAGAAAGCCGATGCGCGGGTCCGTCCTGATCGACGGCACGGATATCGTGACGGCCGAGGGCGCCGAGCGCCTGGCCCTGCTCAAGAAGATCGGCGTTTCTTACCAAAGCGGCGCGCTGTTCGGCTCGATGGACCTGCTTGAGAACATCACGCTGGTGCTGGAGGAGCTGACGGACCTGCCGGACGAAGCCATCGAAATCATGGCCCAGATGAGGCTGAAGGCCGTCGGTTTGCAGGATGCGGCCTACAAGATGCCCTCCGAACTCAGCGGCGGCATGCGCAAGCGTGCCGCCATCGCGCGCGCTCTCGCGCTCGATCCGAAGATTCTGTTTCTGGATGAGCCCTCGGCGGGATTAGATCCGATCACTGCCGTGCAGCTCGACCGGCTCGTCCTGGAGCTGTCACAGGGCCTGCAGATCACGTTTGTGATCGTGACGCACGAGCTGCCCAGCATCTTCGCCGTGGCGGACCGCGTCATCATGCTCGACAAGGGCAAGAAGACCATTATCGCTTCGGGAAGGCCTCAGGAGCTTCGTGATAGCAGTGACGATCCGCGGGTGCGACAGTTCTTCAATCGCGCCGCGGCCGAGGGGAACTCGACGTAGGGTCTTAACGAACGTTTGTTGTTGATTCGGACCATTTGGACTTTGGGTGGATAGCATGAGCGCCAAGCCGCACTATTTCAGGATCGGGCTGTTCGTCATCGTCGCTACGCTTCTGATCGTCGTCGCCGTCGTGACGTTCGGGGCCGGCCTGCTCGCGCAGAACAGGATGTATTTCGAGAGTTATTTCGACGAGTCCATTACCGGCCTGCGTGTGGGCTCGCTCGTCGAATTCCGAGGCGTGCGCATCGGTCAGGTCGAGAGGATCGGATTCGTGGGCAGCGCGTATGACCTGGACCAGGACAAAGGCAAGATCTCCGAATACGAACCTTACGTGCGGGTGGTGTGCTCGGTGGCTCGTGGGAATCTGCCGGAGTTTGCCGAAGAACAAACCGACGACGTGTTGGAGCAGATGATCGGTCGCGGGCTGCGCGTCCGCGTCACATCGAACATTCTTACCGGGGAAGCCTATCTCGAGGTCAACTACCTGGACCCGAACCGATTTGGCGTCATGAAGATCGCCTGGGAGCCGACATACATGTATGTCCCATCGGCGCCCAGCGAGCTGACCACGATCAAGGATTCCATCGACAAGATTCTGTATCGACTGCAGGAGATCGACGTCGGGCAACTCGTCACCACTCTTGAGCAGGTGCTTGAATCCATCGATCAGGCCGTCGCAGACGCCAACCTGGCTGACCTCAGTCAGGAAGCCAAGGCTCTGCTGGCCGAAGCGCGTCAGGCCGTAGCGGCCCTTGACACCAAGACCATGAACGAGAAGACGCAGGAACTGCTGGTGTCCTTGAACAGGGCGGTGGTTGACGCCGACGTGCCCGGACTTAGCCGGGAGGCGCGCGGGCTTCTGCACGAGGCCCGCCAGAAGCTGGCGGCGCTCGAGATCGAGCGTATGTGTCAGGCCGCCGAGCATCTTTTGGTGTCGTTAGACAAGGCGGTGACCGACGCCAACGTGGCGGGGCTCAGCCGCGAAGCGCGGGACCTGCTCGCCGACTTGCGTGTCGCCGCCGAGCATCTCACGACGCTGCTGGCCGTTCCCGAGGGGACTGTGGTGAATCTGCCCCAGGTGCTGGATAGCCTCGACACGGCGCTGTCGCGCATCGACAGGCTCGTCGCCACCGAACGTCCTGAGATCGAGGTCATACTCACCAACTTCAGGGAGATTTCGGACAACATCAGAGAGCTGACCGAGAGCTTGAAGAAGCATCCCTCGGACCTACTGTTCAGCAAACCCCCACCCAAATCGGAGGCGTTGAAATGATTCGCATTGGGCTTCTGAAGTTTGTGCTGGCATCAAGCTGTGTCGTCTTGACGCTCATGACGCTGGGCTGTAGCCAGAGCATGTCCAGCGGGAGTAGTTACCTTCTTAACGCGACCCGTCCGAGTGAACCGGCACTGACGCGCGGAAACGCCATCCTGGAGATTCGTCGTTTCAGCACGGACGCGGAGTTTGCCAACAGCGGCCTGGTCTACCGGACAGGCGAGTTCACGTATGAAACGGACTTCTATCACGAGTTCCTGATCTCTCCGGCTCTGATGATCACCGAGAGGACCCGCAACTGGCTGTCGCTCTCAGGCCTGTTCGATCAGGTCCTGGTCGCCGGCAGCCGGCTTGAACCCACGTACACGCTGGAAGGGAACATCGTTGCTCTCTACGGGGATCTGCGGGACGCGGCCGCCCCGGTGGCGGTCATGGAGTTGCGGTGCTTTCTCATTGCCGACAAGGACCCAGCCCAGGCCGTAATCTTCGCGCGGAACTACAAGTCCGTCAAGCCGTTGCAGGCCGATAGCACTGAAGCCCTTGTCGAGGCGCTCGATGCGTGCCTTGTCGAGATACTGACGAACCTGGAGAAGGGCTTGGCGCCGTCCGTCCTGAGCGTTCCTCGCTGAGACGACCCCGGCCCGGCCCCCGTTTGCTCCTGCTTGTGGTTGGCCTCAGAACTGTCCTTCGGCGTAGTCGTCGAAATGGTACATTTCGGCGTTCGCCAAGAAGGTTTCGGGTTTGGCCACGAAGTCGCCAATCCTCTCGACCAGGAGCAGATGCTTGTTCTCCTCCTCGGCCAATTGCCTGAAGAGAGCCTTCTGAGCCGCGTTCTTGACC
>CAYNQP010000269.1:0-5669 GCA_964399325.1 uncultured Pirellulales bacterium | reverse complement strand
GCCGCAGCTTCTGGAGCTCGGCCATGGTCCGGTACAGGCTGTGCTCGATCCGCCGTTCGTACAGGCCCAACCGATCCAGGACCCTGGCATCGCCGAAGTCCTTCGCCACCACCCGACCGAGGGACGGCTCCGTCTCGTCCGGCCCTTCCGCCCATTTGGGCATCCGTGATCGGATGAGCTTCGCCAACGGGCTGGGCATCTCCTTGGTCAGCAGCGCGTCGAAGACCTCGTTCTGGATGCGCTCCGCCCGCCGCAGCCGCCAAGTAAGCCCCACGACGCGCTCGGCCAGCATCGACTCCATCACCCCGGCCGGGGCCAGCTCCGCCAGCATCTGGTCCCGATGGAACTCGAATTCCCCCGGATCTTCCCCCTTGATAACCGCCTGCTGGGCCAACAGCCCATGCCTGACCGCGTTCTGCGCCACCGCAGCCTTGCCCTCAGCCGTACGCGGACCCGTAGATTTCTGGGCGTTCGAACGATTGGCAACGACCTGTGCTTCTGTAGTCATGACGATACCCCTTCGATTTGCCAATTACCATTTACGATCAAATATTTAGTTTTCTGATTATCATACATGCACAGACTCCGGCGTCAAGCAGAATTCTCGTGCGGTTTTCCCGCCGATTTCCCATTTCGAGCGCCGTCGAGAACTCCGCCTGGGGACGAAACGTTTCCCTGATCCCCGGCCAGACTTCTCCATTCCGGGCCGGCCGCGCCGCTCCTCCAGCCGAAATGACAACGTTTATCGCGCGCGGCCCCATGCGCTACTTGCGAATCGCAGGTACTGGGAAGCGCGGGGACCGTCGTGGAGAGAACCGCATGGGCCCGAGCCCTCCTACGTAACTGCGGGACTTGGTGACCTGCATGGACCATTCGCCCCCCCCGGGTCACCTCTTTTGCCCCGTTTGCATTGACAGGGCACTGACTATTTAGGTAGAATAGTCGCTGTGCAGGTGCGGCATCGTCGATGTGCGGCGCGTGCGGAACTAAGTCGGAGGCCGGCAACAGTGTGAGGCGGGCGTCAAGCGTTCGTCTTCCTGTCAAAGACGCAGAGGAGGTTCTGAGTATGTCTTCGATGAATCACTTCCGTTCTGTCATGATGATATTGCTCATTCTGTGCGGCTTGGCCGGACCCCAATGGGCGGCGACCCTAACGGTCGGGTCAAGCGCCGACAGTGATTTTTGGAATCTGGAGGACGCGATCGGTCACGCCGAGGACGGGGACGTCGTCGTGGCGGAGCCGGGGACGTACGCATCACGCAGAAACCGTGACCTCGGCTTCCAAGGAAAGGTCATCACCGTGCGAAGCGCCGACGGTCCGGAGACATGTATCATCGACTGTCAGGGAGACGGTCCGGCCTTCCGGTTTGCTTGCGAGAGACCGGAGACCGTTTTGCAGGGCTTCACCATCACCAATGGACGGGACACTGATGGCAGCGCCCTGCAGATCGAGGGATCGAGTCCCATGATTGTCGATTGTTGGTTCGTCAACAACAACGCCGCCGAAGATGGCGGGGCCGTTCGCATCAGAGGGAGTTCGGACGTGAGATTCCACAACTGTCGCTTCATCGCCAATGAGGCCGATGACGATGGCGGGGCGGTGGCCGATCAGGGATCGGGGATGCTGTACATGGTCGGCTGCACCTTCGGGGACAACCAGGCCCGAGACAATGGAGGAGCGATATTCAGTCGGTATGGGACGCTTCACTTGTCTGGTTGTCGTTTCCTGGGCAATGTCGCCAGGTCCAACGGAGCGGCCCTCTACAATCGAGAGAATGCACCCTTCATCGTCAACTCCGCATTCAGCGGCAACTATGCCCATGACTATGGGGGCGGACTGTACAATCGACAAACGACTGCTGCGCCCGGCCTGCTCAACTGCACCTTCAGCTTGAACGAAGCCGGCTTGGAAGGAGGGGCGATCTGCAGTGCCAGCGGCCAGGATGGCGCCACGCTGTCGGGGTGTATCTTGTGGAACAATCGAGACATATCAGGAAACGGCTTCACGGGCCAGATTCAAGGAGCGCCTGCGGAAGCGGTGTATTCATGTGTCCAAGGCTGGCGGTTCTCCGGCAACGAAGCCGGCATGCTCGACGCGGATCCCCTTTTCGTCGATCCGGAAGGGCCTGACTCGGAGCCCGGCACTGAGGATGACAATCTACAGCTTGCGCCCGCGTCGCCCTGTATCGATGCCGGAGGTTTGACAGTGCTTTCGGCCCCTGTCGAGCGGGATGTTCACGGCAAACAGCGACTACGGGGCCCGGCAGTGGACATGGGGGCTCATGAGTATGAGCCGGAAGACGCCAATGGCGTGTCGAATCCAGCGTCTGAGACTCTGGCAGAGATCATCGCGGCGGCGGAAGCACCGGTAATCATCAGTGAAGTGTTCAGTCACTCGGGGGGCGCTCCGGACTGGGTCGAATTGTATAACTGCACCGATGAGCCCGTCAGCATTGCGGGATGGTTCTTGAGTGACGATCCGCGGGAACCTGCGAAATACGAGATTCAGCCGGGCATGACGGTAGACCCTCGCGGATATGTCCTCCTTTATCAGGACGTTCATTTCGACAACCCCTCGAATCCGGGATCCAGGGCGGGATTCGGTTTTGCGGCCGAGGGAGAGGCGATTAGCCTGTGCTCGGGACTCGGGGGCGTTCAGACGGGATACGTTGAAACGCATATGCTGCCCGCGGCGCCGACGCGTGTGTCACTGGGGCGGTATCAGAATAGCTTGGGGACCATTGATTTTGCCCTGACTCAAGAGAACACGCCGGCCGCCGAGAACGCGCCCGCCCGGGTCGGTCCGGTGATTATCAGCGAGATCATGTATCACCCCGATTCGGAAGACCAACGGGACGAGTACGTGGAGTTGTGGAACATCAGCGATTCGGCCGTGACCCTTTACGATGATGGAATGAATCGCCCCTGGCGGCTTTGGTCAAACAGCGTCTACGACTTTCCCAGCGATCCTCCCGTGACCTTGCCGTCGGGCGGACGCTTGCTGGTCGCCCGAGACCCCGAGGCGCTGGCCTTGGTTTATGGATCATCCTTACCGAACGTGCCGATCCTCGGGCCTTACGACCTTGCCCTGCCGGACGACGGTGGTGTGATCGAGGTGCGTATGTCCGAGGCGACGTCGCGCGCCTACCCGATTCTGGACCGCGTAGAGTACAACAGCATCGGCGCCAACGCCGGCTGTGCTCTGAACTGGCTGTCCTATTGGCCCGGGGCAGCGAACGGGCAAGGCGCTTCTCTCGAACGTATCGATGCCCATCGCATGGGGAATGAGCCTTTGAATTGGGGCCCCGCGTCCCCCACTCCCGGCTTCTGACAAATCGTCAGGTAGGATGGCTTTCAACTCGTACCCGCGCCGGCGCTCGGCCGCTCTGGCTGGACGCTACCCGAAGGCGGGAACGGGAGACACCGTCCGGACCATGCCTATTGACAAATCAGGGCGATAGGATTCTCCTGTTGCGGTTTGACTGCAACGACGAGAGCAGGTTGGGTAATCCCGAGATGATTCAGGCCATCGTTACTTCGGTCTTGTTCGCGATGTCGGCTGTCAGTGCCGGGCGTACCACCCGTCTGCTCGGCGCCGGCACGGCCAATCTGAGTCGACTGGTGCTGGCTACCGGGTTCCTGGCCCTGTGGGCCCATACCGGCGGTCAAGGTCTGACCGGTCTGGCCCTGCCGTGGCTGCTGGCCAGCGGCTTGGTCGGATTCGGCATGGGCGACCTGGCCTTGTACGCGGCCTACTACCGCATCGGTCCGCGGCTGGCCGTGCTGCTGTGCCTGTGCCTGGCCGCCCCGATGGCAGCCCTCATGGAATGGGTCTGGCTGGGCACCGGGCTGACCCTTGGCCAGATGTTCTGGGGCACGGTGATTCTGGTCGGCGTGTTCGCCGCCCTGGCGCCGGACCATCGGACTGCCGTGGGCGCACGCACGTGGTTTGTCGGGATCGCGTTGGGCGTCATCGCCGCCCTCGGACAAGCCAGCGGGGCCGTGCTCACACGAAAGGCCTTCAACGTGGCGCGAGGGGCCGGCCAGCATATCGACGGCACCACGGCCGCCTACCAGCGAATCGTAGGCGGGCTGCTGCTCACGGCTGTGGTCCTGCTCATTCACCATTGGCGCCGGGCCCCCGCCGCACGGCAGGAAACCGCCGTCACGCACCGTCCCTGGCGACGCGCGTGGCCCTGGGTGGTCGCCAACGCCCTGTTTGGACCGGCCCTCGGTGTGGCCTGCTTCCAATGGGCCCTGGCCGTCGCCCCCACCGGCATCGTGCTGGCCATCGTCGCCACTACACCGCTGGTGGTCATCCCCTTTGCCATGATCCTCGACGGCGACCGGCCCACCTTCCGCTCCCTCGCAGGCGGAGCGGCGGCCGTCTTCGGCGCCGCCGCCCTGGCGTACAAATAGGGCAGCCGCCTTGGCCCTTGCGTTATAGGCTTCTCTTCGGGTAGATACGACGCATCTTTGGCTCAGCCTGGGCCACAAAGGTCGTAACATGCCTGACTGAAAGGACGTCGATAATGCTGAAGATAGGAATGATCGGAGCGGGATTTGTCGCGGGTTTTCACGAGAGAGCGTTGCGGTCGGTTCGAGGGGTGGAATTCGCCGGGGTCTGTGCCCCCAAGGGAGCCGAGGCACTGGCCAAAGTCGCGCGCGAGAACGGCCTGGGCGATACCAAGGTGTACAAATCTATCGCCGATCTGGCGAACGCGGTGGACGTGGTCTGCATTTTCGCTCCGAACTTCGCCCGTCTGGAAATCATGGCGGAGATCACGAGCGCGGTCCGGAAGGGAGCTGCGCTGAAGGGGATCATCGTCGAGAAACCGCTGGCGCGCAACGTGAAGGAGGCCACGGAACTGGTGCACATGGTCAAAGAGATGAGCGTCCCCACAGCCTATTTCGAGAACCAGATCCACATGCCGGCCATTCTCCAGGCGCGAGCCCAATTGTCGCAGGTGGAAAAGGCGATGGGCGCCGCGCATCTGGCCCGCAGCGCCGAGGAGCACGGCGGCCCGCACGAGCCCTGGTTCTGGGACCCCACCACGCAGGGCGGCGGCGTCTGTTGCGATATGGGATGTCACAGCATCGCCTGCGGCATGTTCATGCTCACGCCCAGCGGCAAGCCAATGGATTGTCTTAAGCCCGTCTCGGTGAGCGCGACGATGGCCCTGCTGAAATGGGGCAAGGAGCCCTGGGCCGGCAAGCTCAAGGCCAGGGGCGTCGATTATTCCGCGACACCCGCCGAGGACTATTCGAGTGTCACGCTCGAACTCGAAGACCCGCAGACCGGACAGCGCAGCATCGTGCAGGCGATCAACTCATGGATGTACGACGCGCCAGGACTGCGGCTGCTCATGGAAACCTTCGGGCCCGGCTATTCGTACACCGTCAACTCGTTGCAGTCGCCCGCGGGCATGTTCATCAGCGACGCCGCCGCGACCGCGGTCATTCTCGGAAAGACGGGAGTGAACGTGTGCGTGGCGGGCGGCAACGAGGTCGCCTTGAAGGTCGCTGCGATCATGGGCCAGGAGGTCGAGCTGAAGGAGCCCGAGATCGCCTATTCGAGCTGCAGGTACAATCTGCTCGAGGCCGAAACGCGTTTCATCTATTCGGGAGTGAACGATTGCCGTGCGGCGGCCATGTACGGGGGCGGCCCG
>CAYNQP010000268.1:0-5697 GCA_964399325.1 uncultured Pirellulales bacterium | reverse complement strand
ATCATAGGAACGCGTTCGGAGGACGGCGCGACCGCCTTCCGGCGGCGATGACTGAATCAGATAGACTTCTTTGTTGTCACCGGGTTCGACCCTCCATGCAATCAAGAGCGACGAATCGGGCGACCATTCGAGCAGTCTGTAGGCATTGCTCTCGACACCGTCGATGCTGAGCTGAATGTCCTCGTCGTTGTCTTTGGCACGGAGATACACATTGTCGTCTTTGACGGAGGCCGTCCACGCGCCGTCAGGCGATTCCGTCACTGCATCCCGGCGTCGACCGAATCCACCTGCCCCGCCTCCGCCGCGCCGCCCGAACCGTCCTCTTGGGCTTGGCCCCGCAGCAGATTCAATCGGGTCCAGATCGGTCTTGGAGCACGTGTAGGAGCCCAAGTCACAAGCCCAAGTCGTTTCATCCACGGTGAAGCGGAGGACCTTGGCGTCATCGGCAAACTCAATCGCATCAAAGGGCAGTTGATCGGCTCGGTATTCGACCCCTGTTGCCTGGGACAGGGCTGAGGCCACCTTCTGATGATTGAACGCTGCCTGGCGCGTCCCGCTCTCGGCGTTGACCAGGATGAACTCCTTGGTGTCGCCGGCCAGATCGTTGCGGTACCAGAAACACGTGTTGTCCGCAAACCAGTTCGGCGTAATCCTGTCTTTGTAGACACCTTCGACTCTACGTCCGAAGCGCCCACGGGCCTGAGGTGCGTCCGGCGTCTCGGCCAACGCGGGCGCGGTCAGCAGGCTGGCCACGATGAGCAACAACACAGATCGCAACATCTCGGTACGGGTTCTCACATGCATTGTCTGCCTCTGCATCCAATTGAGATTCTCATGATCGCCGGACAGAATCTATCATCTGCCTCCATATGGGCGCCGTTCACTTCCCATAGGGTTGATAACGCCAATCGACCTGCGTTTCGTAGGCTATCGTTTCGTTGACGAGAGCGAACAGGTCGGGATCGTATTCCGCCAGTCTTTCGCGGGTGGCGGCCGGGTGCGCGGCGCCGCTGGGCGTGTCATCCTGGCCCAGCGCGTCGAAGTAAGCCAGCACCCCCTCGGTCCAATAGGCAACGCGGTCGTTCACGGCGGCGGAACTCGTCCACTTTCCCTCCCTCACGGCCTTCTCATAAATTTCTTTGAGCCTGGCGTCGAACCGTTCGTCAAGACGCGTGAGCCCCAGCTCATATTGCTGCCAAATGCCCCGAGGCCGGTTTTCAAATTCCGTATCAACCGGGCGCGTCCCTGTGACCCGGTAGATCGCGTCGGCAAACACGCGAATCACCTGATTATTCCCGACGTACGGATCCTTCGGGTCCGCCAGGACGTTTTCCTCACCCACCACCAGCAGCTTCAATTCCGGCGTATACGTGAGATAGCGGGCCAAGGCATCGATGGACTTGGGATCGCTGAGCTTCTTGTATTCCGGCAGGTCACAGATGTGCTCTTGCGGGCCGAGCACGACCAGCTTCACGCCGTCGGCGATCAGGGCCTTGAGGATGTCGTGACGATACGCGAACATCTTGCGGATGGTGTCGTTGGCCTTGAGCATGGCTTCGTCACTAGCCTGACACCCGATCACCGTGAACTCGCGGGCCCAGGTGAACTTCGTGTAGTAGGGATCGATGTGGAACTTGGCCGGCGGCGGCGTGACGTTCGGCAGCTTCCGCAGCCACTGGTAGCGCCAATCCTGCTCGGGACTCAGATTGAAAGTCGTGCGGCACAACTCGTAGCCTGCGGGATCGTATTCCTTGAGCTGCTCGCGCCGGCCGATGGGACCGTGGTTCCAGTTGTTGACGCGGTTGTTGTCGAAATAGCACTGGGCGATTTCCGCCCAGTATTCGGCCCGATTGGAGCCGGCGTACGTGTTCTTGAAAAGGCCCTTGTCAACCGCATGGCGATAGACGTCCCTCAGACGGCCACGCCATGTGGGGTCCATGCGGCTTAGCGTGCTGTCGATAGCGTGGCAGAACTCATGGACCCCGATGCTCTCGTCGTCATACCGATCGAGAGGCAGGCTAAGGAGATTCTCTTCGCCAAAACTGGTGGGAAAGCCGCCGGTGCCGCGCACGCGCTCGTTCTGGAAGTCCGGGTTGCGGCTGTTGCGGTACTCCGGCATGTCGGTGTAAACCTGGTCTTTGCCGATGATGATCAGATACATCCCCTGATCGACCATCGCCTGTACAATGTCGAGCCGGCCCGCCAGCACGTGACTGACGATCTCGTACGTTCGTTGCAGCGCCTGGTCCGCTACCTCGCTGGATGCGACCACCGGCATGCCTTCGACATCAATGTACTTCTTGTAGAACGCGCGGGCGACGTCCCTGTCTCGTTCGCGGACCTTCTCGAAGAACGATGCGGGGGGCGCGGTTACCGGGGGATACGCCGCCTTCGCGTCGGATTGAGCGAGGGCACACGCGAGCTGAATCAGCGTGGCGAACGCAGCGACCAGCACGATCTGTCTCATTTGTCTCATCTGTAGGACCTTTCACTGGGCGGGATTTGTGAATACCCTGGGATTATGGCAGAAGGTGACGTAGGGAGACAAGTGATTCTTTCCCGCGGAGAAACATGATCGGCGGCGCCAGCGGGGAATGGCTCGGGCGGCGCAATTCAAACCAAGCCGGCGGCAGCGTCGGGAATCCAGGCGTCACTTCCGTCGGACAGCTCAATGTGGAACCAGCCCGGACGTTGCTCCACAAGCTCGAATTCGGTCCCGGCGTGCAATGGGTCCTGGAAGCTGGGCGGGTAATTCGGACCATCTCCCTGGCGAGCCACAATCTCGGAGGCAGTGACGACTCCATAGGTCGTATTGCCCCGGCGATGGGTCTCGACTACAACAGACGCGAGAAGACAAGAGAGAAGAATTGCGGAAAGAACGGTGATGGTCATGGTCGCAGGGCCGCGGCCGAGCCAGAGCATCGCCGTAGCCGTGGCGCAGAGAATCGCGAAGAAAAGGCCAGCCAGAAAGAACTTCGTCCTGAGCGAGAAGTCGTAATGCCAGAAGAACAGCGTATCGAGCATGCGTTTTTCCGCCGTCACGGCGACTTTGTCGATCCTCTGGCTCCGCGCGAATGCGAGATTGTTGCGGATATTCACGTCGCTGCGGTCAAGCTGCTCGGCGCGTCGATAGTTGAGGACCGCACGGCCGATGTCGTTCGTCAGGAAATAGGCATTAGCGAGATTGTAGTAGAGCTTGGCATTGTGGATGCCGCCCTGGTCGATGATCTTCTCGTAGAGGAGAATGGCCTTGGCGTAAAGCTCCCCGGCCTGGTCTGGATTGCCGGCGGCCGCATTGGCTTGCTGAAACGCACTGTTGGCGTCGCCCAGCAGAGGATAGAGCTGCTCGTGCGGAAGTTGCGCATGGGCGGGAGCCGCCAAGCCAAACACAGACCCGACCACCAGGACCGAGAGCGCGAAACAGGTCCTATACGACCTATAGGTCCAATAGGACCTATTCTGGATTCTGGAGTCTTGCCGGCTCATCTCTTTAGCCTCGCCTCCACTTGGCAAACCAACTCGATCGCGTCCTCGATCTGGGCGGAATCAACGTGGGCGTCGAACGATGCGTAACGGGCCGCCTCCAACTCAGAGACCGTGGCCCGAAACCGGTCGGCCAATTGCATGTCGTCGGTGGAGGCGGCAATGACGTCGCGACAGTCGCCAGCCGTCAGCGAGCCGGCCACCTTGTCAAGACGGTCGCCCAAGTACGCCTTCATGGCTAAGACAAGCAGATCGTGCCTGCTTTTCGCGTCGGCCGACGCGGCGGCTTTGAGCTGTCGCACGGCCACGCTGCACGCCTGTCGTTTCCGCTTCCTGGCCACGGCTTCGGGGCTGGTCCGCGTGAGAAGCTTGAACAATGCACTGGCCACCAGGGCCGCCAGTGGGACCGACCACAACACCATATACGCCGGACTGACAACGGCCGCCAGGGGCGAGAACCGCTGGTTGACCAGAACGTCGGGACCGTAGTAGTTGGCCGAGAACCCCTCCCGGATCGCCTGAACCTCGCGGCTGGCCGATCCGACACTCGTCCCTTCGACGTCGGCGTTGGTCAGCACCTTCGTGGGCGAGACCTCCAGGAGGATCGGCTGGGTCTGGGCCACGATGTAAGCGCCGGCATTCGGATCGAAATACGCCAGTGGGATCGGCGGGATCTCCGTGACGGCGTCACTGTTGGCCCGCACGGTCTGCGTGAAGACCTTCGCGCCGTTCTCAATGACGGGGGAGGCCTTCTCAGAGGGTATCTTGAAACCCTGAGCCAGTCCAGGCACCTTCTCCAACTCCGGCCACTGGACCGGATTGAGGTAAGGGTTGCCCCCAATGCGGATGGCTAAGGTGATCGGATCGCCGACATTAACCTGCGTGGGGGTCGCCGAGGCGGAGATCGTGTAGGAGCCAACCAGCCCATAGAACGAGGCAGGCTTGCCTGCATCGGGCAGCGGCAGCACCTCGAGCAGCGCCGGATCGGAGTGCACCGAGAAACGCTCGTAGGTCGTTCTGATGGGATTGAGGAAGTCACGTGTCCGAACGCGTCCAGTCACCATGTTCGCCGAGACCGTCACAGGGCCAACGGGTAGGCGACCCGATCGCTTCGGGATAAGAACCTTGCTGAATGAGACAACCGCCGCCTCCATGCCCTTGACGAGCCGGCGGTTCTCCGTCACGATGACGGGGATGCCGTGGATCTCGGCCTGCTGCTTGGCCCAGGCACTGGGGAGCTGGGACAGGTCATCAGTGTCAATGTCACCGGACTTGAACGCGGGCACATCGAACGAGGCATCCTGAACCTGGGCGGTGACGGTCCATTCCACCGTCATCACAATCGGCTGGCCAACGTAGCACCTCTGCTGCGACAACGTCAGTCCCAGCGTCATTCGGTCGGTCGTCCCCGGCTTGGAGACGGTCACTTCGACGGGATTGGTCGTATACGTGCGGCCATCCACCACGACCGTCACAGGTGGGAGATTCATGGTCCCGGGTTCGGCAGATGCCGTGATCGCATAATTCTGTGAGTAGCTTACGGTCGCCCGACCGTTAAGATCCTGCATCTCAGTCCTATGACCGGTCGAGCGCGGATTGAACTTGGCAAGAGGCGAGACATCAATCTTGCCGGGCGTGCCTTCCTCCACAACCACCGAGTAGATGAACGTCTGTCCCGAGTAGATGGTGGTAGCGGATTCCACCTTCGCGTAGACGCGAGTGGCCGCCCTACCATGCGTCGCGCCTGCCGACAGGACGACTGCAATCAACAAGATGTATCCGGTGAAACGTTCCATGCTACCAGTCTCTTTCGACCCTTGGGGTCTGTCCCCTTTGGAGAATCTGCCGCTGCTCTTTTTGTCTTTGTTCCTTGTCGAGGATTTCCTGGGCCGTGGTGTCCGGGACAACCTGCTTCTGGACCTGTTGCTCCTGCGGCTTCTGGCCTTGTTGCTGGTCAGGCTTCTGCTGCTCCTGCGTCTGGTTGGGGTCTTGCTTCTGGTCGGCCCCTTGGGGCTGATTCGGGTCCTGCTGAGGCTGCTGGCTCTGCTGTTGCTGCTGATCTTGGCCCTGCTGTTGCTGTTGTTTCTGCTGGTCCTGCTGACCCTGTTGCTTCTGTTGTTCCTGCTGTTTCTTGAGCTGGTCGAGGATGTCCTTGATCGTCAGGCGCGCGACCTCGATGTTCTCGGCCGCTTTTTCGTTTTCCGGATTGATGTC
>CAYNQP010000267.1:0-5711 GCA_964399325.1 uncultured Pirellulales bacterium | reverse complement strand
AATCAAGTCTTATGACTGAGACAGATTGCAGTGAGGCACACGACAATGAAGAACGAAAGAAATGATTGGACCCTCTGCCGGGCAGCGCTTCTGGGCATTGGTTTGCTGGCAGCATTCACGATGGATTTCCAGCAGGCGGCACTGGCAGGTAACTCGGATTCGTCGCAAGAATGGGTCGCGCTGTTCAACGGCAAAGACCTAACTGATTGGGATGGCGATCCTCGCCTGTGGTCGGTCAAGGGCGGCGTGATCCACGGCGAGACGACCGCTGAGAATCCGGCCCAAGGCAACACGTTCTGCGTCTATCGTGGCGGGCCGTTGGCGGATTTCGAGTTGAAGCTGAAATTCCGGATTCTCAGCGGCAACTCGGGGGTGCAGTATCGCAGCAAGGAGTTCGGCAAGTGGCAGATCGGCGGCTATCAGGCCGAAGTCGAGAACGCCCCGGGGAAGGTCGGCTTCCTGTACGATGAGGCTGGTCGCGCCTGGCTGGTCAACGTCGGCGATCTGATGGTGATCGATCAGGCCGGCAACAAGGTCGTCTGCGGCCGTGTGAACGATAGCGACGAGTTGATTGAGGCCGGTTACTACAACGACAAGGACTGGAATGAGTATCACATCATCTGCCAGGGCAACCACCTGCAGCATTTCTTGAACGGCTACCAGACCATGGAGCTGATCGACAACGACCGCGTGACCGACCCGGGCGATCCCAGCGATCGCAAAGGCGCTTCGCGCCAAGGATTGCTGGCCTTGCAGATTCACGCCGGGCCGCCGATGGTGGTGGAGTTCAAAGATATCGCTGTCAAGAAGCTCGACTCGCCCTACGGCGATGCGCAGCTCATCTTCAACGGCGAGAACCTGGATGACTGGGCCACCAACACCGGTTCCGGCCAGGCGAACAAATGGGTCGCCGGCAGGGCGAAGATCTCGGCGAGCGACCCAAAGAAGTTGGAGCGCGTCGAGGGGACTGGCGAAATGGTCAACTTGACACCGGAGCATGGCACTGGCCAGGACATCTATTCCAAGGCCAAGTTCGGTGACTGCCGCATTGAGCTGGAGGTGCTGGTGCCGCAGGGGTCCAACTCGGGCATCTACGTCATGGGCGAATACGAGGTCCAGGTGCTGGATAGCTACGGCCGCGAGAAGATGGGCAGTGGCGACATGGGCGCCATCTACGGCGGTTTCGCTCCGCCGGTGAATGCATCGAAAAAGCCAGGGCAATGGCAGCAGTATGTGATTGAGTGGCGGGCGCCGCGTTTCGATGCGAACGGCAAGAAGACACAGAACGCCGAGTTCCTGAAGGTCGAGTTGAACGGCCAGGTGTTGCACCGGAACCTGGTAATGCCCCAGCAGACGCCTGGCGGCCTCACGGGCCGAGAGGCCGCTACCGGGCCGCTGATGTTCCAGGGAAACCACGGGCCGGTAGCTTATCGCAACATCATCGTAAAGCCCCTGTTGGAGCAACGTTAGGCAGGTGTGAGTGGCACGAATGCGGGGCGGCCCGGCGTTATGGGACGGTCACGAAAATCGAGCGTGTCTCCTTGACAGTATGGGGCTCGTCCAGCATAATAAAGAGCTTTGCTTTTGGAGTTCGCCGCCAATCGAGTTATTGAACTTTTGGAGTTAATACGAGTACAATGAGCGATCAGACGACAAAGAACGGTATAGATAGACGGAGTTTCCTGCGGTCCTCCGCCGCGGTCGGCGCGGGACTGGCCTTTGCTCCCAATATCCTTTCGCGGGCGAGAGCAGCGGACCCCGACGATATCAACGTGGCCTTGCTCGGCGCCGGTGCCGAGGGGCAAGTGCTGCTGACGGCGTGTCTGAAGATTCCCGGCGTCCGATTCAAAGCGGTCTGCGACATTTGGGAGGCCTTCAACCAGAAGCGTGCCTCGCGAATGCTCAAGGCGTATGGGCACGACAACAACGCCTATGTCGATTACAAGGAGATGCTCGACAAGGAGAAGGGCAACATTGATGCAGTGATCGTGGCTACGCCCGATTTCTGGCACGCCGAGCACGCCAGCGCCTGTATGGAAGCGGGGCTGCACGTCTACTGCGAGAAGGAAATGTCCAATACTCTCGAAGGTGCCAGGAAGATCGTCGAGACCCAGAAGAAGACAGGCAAGCTCCTGCAGATCGGCCACCAGCGACGGAGCAATCCGCGATACATTCACTGCTACGACAAGCTGCTGAAACAGGCCAACCTTCTCGGCCGCATTACGACAATAAACGGTCAGTGGAACCGTGCGGCCAGGGACTTCGACGCCTGGCCCAAGAATTCGGATATCCCACAGGCCACCCTGGAGAAGTTCGGGTTCAAGTCGATGACCCAGTTTCGCAACTGGCGCTGGTTCAAGGGCTTGGGCGGCGGCCCGATCGTGGATCTGGGCTCGCACCAGATCGACATCTATAGCTGGTTCCTGGGCGCCAACCCGAAATCGGTTATCGCCAGCGGCGGCACGGACTACTACGACAAGAGCACCCACGAGTGGTACGACACGGTCATGACGATCTTCGAGTACGAGACCAAAGAAGGTGTTGTCCGGGCGTACTACCAGACACAGACGACCAACAGTGCCCAAGGCTATTACGAGACCTTCATGGGCGACCAAGCCACCTTGCAGATATCCGAGTCGGCCAGCCGCGGCGCTATGTATCGTGAACCGGCCAATCAGACGGATTGGGCCAAGTGGGTCAAGCTTGGGTTCCTCAACGAGCCGAAGGAAGAGGAAACGCCTGCGGCCGAAGAGGGCGCCGGTCTGGACGTCCGCGAGACGTTGGCGCCGCCGGCCTATGAGATTCCGGTGACGATGGATAAGCCGTACCATCAGCCGCATCTGGAGAACTTCTTCAACGCTGTCCGTGGCAAGGAAAAGCTTAATTGCCCCGGTGAGGTCGGCTATGAGACGGCGGTGACCGTTCTGAAGGTCAATGAAGCCGTCGAGGCGATGCGCCGGCTCGAATTCAAGCCGGATGAGTTCAAGGTGTGAGCCTCGTACAGGCCGGGACGGCCGCGCGACGAATTGCCCGACGCCACAACCAGAAAGGAATTGAGATAGCCTTGAGAAGAGAAGTGATCTTCGCCTTCGCTGTGTTGGCGGCGCTGCTTGGCGTGTCCGTGGCTGCGAATGACGCGTCAGATGCGCCTGCTCCCTTGCTCGGTGACGAGAGTGATGGCAGCCGCGCGCATCCGACCCATCTGATTCCCCTCTTTGCCGAGAACGAGAACGGGGAAAAAGGCGAACAGGTGACGCCGGAGGCCGACCTGGTTCTGCCGTTCTCGACGAAGTACACGTGCGGAGAATGCCATAACTATGACCTCACCGGGAAGGGCTGGCATTTCAACGCCATTGACAGCAATGTCCCTCCCGGGCGCAACGGTGAACCGTGGGTCTATTTCGATCAACGGCTGGGCATTCAGATTCCCCTTTCCTACCGCGACTGGTCCGGCGCGCACCGGCCGAGCGAGATTGGGCTGACGCCGTTCCAGTTCACCCAGGTATTCGGCAGGCACATGCCGGGGGGCGGACCGGGCGAAGTGAAAGCCACCGACTCTGACGATATCGGCCGGCAGCTTGTTTCGGGCAAGCTCGAGATCAACTGTCTGGCCTGCCACAACGGCCACCCCGGGCAGGATCAAGGGGGTGTCGCCGGCTATGCCGTGCAGGTGTCCCGGCAGAACTACCGCTGGGCGGCGGCCGCCTCGTGCGAGTTTGCATCGATGAAAGGGTCCGCTGCGGACATGACTCCGATGTACGATCCGTTCATGCCTGAAGGCGGTGACAAGGAACCGCAGGTCACCTATCGCCAGGAGGCGTTCGACGCCGACGGCCAGGTCCTGTTCGACATCGTGCGGGAAGTCCCAAAAGAACGTTGTTACTACTGTCACTCGGATGTTGCCTATCCCGACGGCGAAGGCGAAACGGAGAAGTGGACCTCCGATGAAGACGTGCATCTCAAGGCGGGGCTGACCTGCGTCGATTGCCATCGCAACGGCGTCGAGCATGACATGGTCCGAGGCTACCCCAATGAGAGTTTGATGTCGCAGAATCCCATGGCGGCGACAACGACGTGTGAAAGCTGCCATGTGCCGGAGGAGTCGCTTGAGGCGTTGCCCGAGGCGGGCCGTTTCGGCGCGCCCGTGCCGGAACACGTTGGCTTGCCACCCGTCCATTTTGAGCGGCTCACCTGCACCGCGTGTCACTCGGGCCCCTGGCCGGGCGAGCGCGCGGTCTCGACCAAGACGTCTCGCACGCATCGTTTGGGTACGCCGAACGTCAACAAGGCCGAGGAGGTGCTTCCGCACGTTCTCTCTCCGATTTTCGCCAAGCAGAGCCTTGCTGATACCCTTAGCGTGTGCGTCTCTACACCTGCCGAAAGCGGCAAGATTGCACCGCATAAGATGATCTGGCCGGCCTATTGGGGTACGCTCGTTGACGACAAGATCACTCCGGTCAAGCTGCCGGTTGTAGAGAAGGCTGTTAAGGGGGTCTTCGCCAATCTCGAACTTCCGACCACGGGGAGTTGGCCCGGCGTCTCGAAAGCGCAGGTCGCGGAGGCCTTGAAGTTGCTCTCCGGTGTCGTCGAGGGCACGGCGGTCTATGTTGCCGGTGGCACGCTCTATCGTCTTGGTGACGCCAACGACGTTGTTGAAGTCCCCGACCATCCGGCGGCCAAGCCCTATTTGTGGCCCACCGCCCACAGTGTCAGACCGGCAACTCAGGCCCTTGGAGTTCGGTACTGCACGGACTGCCACTCAACCACATCGCCGTTCTTCTTCGGTGCGGTTGCGGTGGATAGTCCGGTGATGTCCGAGACGCCTGAGACGAAGGAAATGGTTAGCTTCCAGGACATCAGCCCCTTCTATGCCTGGGCGTTCTCGGCATCGTTTGTTTTCCGACCGTGGTTCAAGATTGTGGCGATTGCCGCGGCCGGGATCTTGGGTGTGGTTTTGTTGCTGTACGGGCTGAAGGCGTTGGGCGCTGTCGCCAGGACACTGGCCGAAGACGAATAGATATTCCTTGGGTGAGCGATCAGGATGTTTCAAACGATTTCGATCCTTGCATTTTTGGCGACTTTCATCGGCATTGTCATCCACTGGATGGCCTTCCCGGCAAGCTCCGAATGCCGCGGCGGCATCGTTCGTGGGGCGGTCCACATGCTTAGTCTGTTGCTGATCGAGCAGCGATCGAGCCTGCTAGGCGCCCTGAAGAAGCTGTGCTACCTTCTGACCGTGGTCTGTTTCGTGGTCCTGGGATTCACGGGCTTCTATCCGCTCCTGGCCCGGGGCGGGCATATCTCCGGGTACCTGATGATGATCCACGCCACATTTGCCCCGATATTCGCGATCTGTCTGGCGATCCTGGGACTCACCTGGGCGAGCGGGTTTCGGTTCGAGAAGACCGATTGTCCGTGGGTGCAACGGCTCCTGCGGCGGGTGACGCGGATGCAAGTCTCGGTGCCGGAAGGGGCCTGCAAATGGTCCTTGACGGTTCAGAAAGGGGCTTTCTGGGCGGTGGTGGTCTTGTCTCTGCCGCTGATTTTGTCGATCCTGCTGAGCATGTTCCCGCTCGTCGGGACGCACTGGCAGGAAATCCTGCTGGCGGCGCATCGCTGGACGGCTGTCGTATTCGCCGTGGCGGTGATCATTCTTACGTATATGACCGTTCGAATCCGGATGGCCGAGTGAAGGGCGTGTTCCGGACAGC
>CAYNQP010000266.1:0-5731 GCA_964399325.1 uncultured Pirellulales bacterium | reverse complement strand
CCGTTCTTTTCTTGCTTTCCTGCACTGCCAAGATCGGCCCTCCGTGCCCTGACTGCGGATTCCATCACGAATCTGAACTCTGTGATTCGAGGGGGCATTGTACCTGCCGAGTCGCCCACCGTCAAACACTGTTTCAGGGCCGAAAACCCCCTGACCGTGCTTTTCGCCCGGCTCTTACCCGGCCAGGCGGCGCTCCGCGCGCTGGCCCCGGGCTCTCCCTGGCACGCGAGGGAATCGGCCAACCGAGTAATAAAGAGTCGCGTCGAACAACGCTTGGTCCGCAGGACTTCAAGCAACAGATTTCCTCCCGCTTTGGCCTATGAAATCCTCTATTACTATTAAAAAACGCCGATTTGATGACCCATAAAAAAAACTTCCCTTTTTCTATTGATTAATGACTACAACTGTAATATTCTTCATTAGACTACACATGTAATCAAAGGAGAAAACCGATGCGAAAGAGACTGCCAAAGATCGCCGAATCGGAGTGGCGGGTGATGCAAGTGCTGTGGGAGCACGGTCCGCTGACGGCAAATGAGATGGTCACCAGGCTTGCCGGCGAGGTGAAGTGGAAGCCCAGAACCATCAAGACGTTGATAAGCAGGTTGGTGAAGAAAGGCGCCGTCGGTTTCACGGCGGAGGGCAACCGCTATCGGTACTCCGCCTCGGTCAACGAGTCGGAGTGCATCCACTCTGAGACAAAGTCTTTCGTGCGCCGGGTCTACCAGGGAGCGATGAAACCAGCGTTGGCTGCCTTCCTCGAAGACGCGGACCTGTCACCGGAAGAGGTCAGTGAGCTGCAGGAGATCCTCGAACAGAAAAGAAAGGGATAGAGATGGAAGCACTGGCAGACTATGTTCAGCCGTTCTTCGCGTGGCTCCTGGAGACGACGTTGGTTGCCGGCCTCGTGATCTGTCTGATTCTGGCCGCCCAGAAGCTGTTGGGCGGCAGATTGGGCCCGCGTTGGTGTCATGCCCTCTGGCTGGTGTTGTTGGTGCGCATGGTGCTGCCTTGGGCGCCCCCGAGCCCGATCAGTCTGTTCAGCCTGATACCGGCGTCGACGCAGTCTACTCGCGTGCAGGAAAGCGACGTCGCGGATGCACCGCCCAGGGGCCATCCACGGTCTGCTGAGACTTCTGACAGCACGGAAGCTGACACGGCGTCGGAGCCACCGGTGCCGGAGAAACTCGTTGAGGCCGAACTCTCCTCAGAACCGGTTTTCACCGCGGGGCTCCGGCGGATACTGCCGGCCCTCTGGCTGGGCGGAGCCGCCCTCCTCGGCGGATACCTCTTTGCGGGCAACTTCGCTCTCTGGCGGATCGTCAAACGCGAGCACCCGTTGATTAGCCAGCCGACCCTCGAGCTGTTCGAGGCGTGCGAGGCACAGATGGGGATTCAGACCATCCTCGGTATTGTGCCGACCGACAGAGTCAAGAGCCCGGCGCTATTTGGCTTCGTCCGACCAAGACTGCTGCTGCCGCAGGGGATGATAGAAACATTATCTCAGGAAGAACTGCGCTACGTTCTGCTTCACGAGCTTGCCCACTTGAAAAGACATGATATTTACATCGGCTGGTTGATGAGCCTTTTGCAGGTTTTGCACTGGTTCAATCCGCTCATCTGGCTGGCATTCTATCGCATGCGATCCGACAGGGAATTGGCCTGTGACGCCTTGGTGCTGACGCGCACGGGACGCGACGAATCACACGCATATGGGCGGACAATGGTCGGCCTGCTGGAGCGCCTTTCGCGTTCCCGGCGTCTGCCTGCGATGGCGGGAATTCTCGAAAGAAAATCCCAATTGAAAAGGAGGATTGCCATGATCGCCCGATTCAAGAACAACTCATATCGCTGGTCGCCTCTGTCCGCAATCGTGATCGTTGTGCTCGCCTGCCTCGCTCTTCCCGATGCGCCCCATGGAAATGCATCTGCCGAGCCTAGTGGCCCTACGACACTGCGACAGGTCTGGTCGGGGCCTGGCGTTGACGCATACGGCGGCCCTTCCCCGAATGGCCGCTATCTCTCGTACACAGACTGGGACACTGGTGATCTGGCCGCGCGCGAAATCGCGACAGGGAAGACACGGCGTCTTACGGAGGGGAAAAAGGGAGGCAAGGAGAACTTTCGATTCGCACTCAACTCAGTGATCTCCCCCGACGGCGAGTTGATTGCGTACTCCTGGACGAATGAGCATGGGACCTATGATCTTTGCGTCATCGGGATCGACGGCTCAGGCGACCGCACGCTTTACAGCAGCAAAGACCACGAACTTTACCCGGCCTGCTGGTCGTCGGACGGGAGGCAGATTCTGGCCCGTAAATACAAGACCTTCGGCGCCCAGCATGGAAAATCGGAGATCATTTCTGCTGCAGTCCACGACGGGGCCACCCAAGTTATCAAGGATTTCGACGAGGGTCTGTCCTGGAACCGAGTAAGTTATTCGCCGGATGACCAGTTCATCGTATATCAGTTTTCCGTCTCAGCCGAATCCGACAACTACGACATAGGCTTATACGACATTAGCGCCAAGGAGGAGGTTACATTGGTCGAACATCCGGCAAATGATAGGCTGCTGGGTTGGGTCCCACATCGCCAGGAAATACTGTTCCTGAGCGATCGCGCAGGTACCCATGATGTCTGGGCGATTACGGTCGCCAATGGAAAACCGCAGGGTCCACTCAGGGCAATCACACGCGATATTGGGCAGATCACACCTCATGGCTTCACGCAGGACGGCACGTTCTACTTCAACCGATACACGAGAAGGTTCACGACGCTGATCGCTCCGTTTGATGTGGAGACGGGAGAGATTCAAGAGGAAATGGCCAAGCCCCTGTTGGGTTCCAACTCTTCTGTTGTGTGGTCGCTTGACGGTGAAAAGATAGCTTATGTTGAGGAGCAAACGGAACCGGCAGGCCCTGGTTTCTACCATAGACCTCTCCACATTCGAGACGTCAAGACGGGAAGGACCCGTGAGCTGGCCGGTCATATAGAAGTCAGGGCCCCTCACTGGTCTCCCGACGGCCGCTCTATTCTGGTCACAGGTTTTGACAGAAACAGGCGAAAGGAGAGGGGCTACCGCGGTGGACTGTACAAGATTGACGTTCGGGATGATGAGGTCACGCAACTCGTACAGTTCCCCGCCGATCGATATTGGTGGACTAGATTCGCCGCTCAATGGTCGCTCGATAGAAGGGCGATTTACTACCGGACTGCCAATGGAATCGCATGGCGGGACCTCAAATCAGGACAGGAAAAGCTGCTCTATGAGAGCAACCACTTGGGAAGGGCCTTTAGGCTGTCTCCGGATGGCAGGAAATTGGCCTTTTCCGAGGAAGTGCGTGAGGAGGGGACGGGTCGTATCCTGATCATCCTCACCTCTGGCGGGGAGCCGACAGAACTATGCGGTTTCGACGAATCGAAAGGTGGAATTCAGGTTCCCAAAGACGTTACTTGGACACCTGATGGGAACTACATTCTCTTTGCGAGGCCCGCGAAAAGGGGTTCCACGGTTTTCCGCGTCTCGTCCGAGGGCGGCGATCCCAGGGTCATTGGGAGGTTCAAGGATCGCGTGTCTAACTTGAGCGTTCATCCCAGTGCCCGAGATATAGCCATTTCTACCTACATGCAGGAACATAGTATCTGGGTGATGGAGGCCTTCCTGCCACAGGAAGAAGCCAAGTGACACGATGCGGCTCGGCATGGCGGTAGCTTATGGAGTATTCCTTCGGGTGTGGCATGTCAGCGTAGCGTGACATCCAGGCGCCGGACACGCGGATCACCCGAGTGAGTCGGTCAGTCGCTCGCCGGCTTGGTGGGCCTCGGCGCGATCCTTTTCGCCGAGTGTCGCGTCCGGCGTCGGGGCCACCATGCCGTAGAAGAGCGAGGTCTGGACCTTGGCTCCCAATGTGTGGGCTATGATCTTCAATGCTTTTCTTCCGCCTGGGAACATGATCTTGGCGATGAAGGCAGGATAGGCAATAGCCGTGATGGTGACTGCCTTCTTGTCCGACGTCTTTGTGCGCATCTTCGGGCCGCTCTTGGCGCCCCAGGGCCAATAGGCGTACTCGATGAGCCTTTCCATGAAGCGACGCGTCACCGCCGTGACGTTGTAGAAATTCGTGGGCGATGCCAATACCAGACCATCAGCCCCATCGACCGCCTGAAGTATCTGCTCCATGTCATCATTGTGGACGCACTTGCCCCGCCGGCCCAGGTCCGCCTGCTGGGTGCACGTTCGGCAGTTGGTGCAGAACTCGATACGCTTATCGCTCAGATAGATCTTCTCGGTTTCGGCACCGTGCGCCTCCGCGCCGCGCAGCACTTCGGACGCCGCCGTATCGATGACCCGGCCTTTTCGATAGGTTCCTACGATCGCGACAACTCTCTTCTTGGCCATGGGCATCAACTCCGTTTGACGGTCACTTGAGCCACTGGTCCAGCCAACTGATGACGGTCTCGTGCCAGAGAATCGAGTTGTGGGGCTTGAGCACCCAATGGCTTTCGTCCGGGAAGTAGAGCAGCTTGCTGGGAATGCCGCGCCGCTGCAGCGCGTTGAACGTCCCCAGTCCCTGCGTATCGGCCACGCGGAAGTCCTGGCCCCCGTGGATGACCAGCATGGGTGTTTTCCAGTTCTGCACGAATCGCACGGGATTGTGCTTCTCATAGCCCTCGGGATTGCTCCACGGCGTGCCGATATGGTCCCACTCGGGAAACCACAGCTCTTCCGTATCGAAATAGGCCATGCGCTCGTCGATATTCCCGTCGTGATTGATCAGGCAACGAAAACGGTCGGGCCAGTTGCCCTCGATCCAGTTGATCATGTAGCCGCCAAACGAGGCACCCAGGGCGCCCACCCGGTCCCCGTCCATCCAAGGGTATCGTTCCAGCACCGCCGCCAACCCTTTCTGCAGGTCCACCAGCGGCTTGCCCCCCCAATCACCCCGAATGGAATCGCAGAAGGCCTGGCCGTATCCGGTCGAGCCGTGAAAATCGACCATGACCGCGGCGTATCCGGCCCCCGCGTACACCTGGGGATTCCAGCGATAGTGGAAGACGTTGCCGAACGAGCCTTGCGGCCCACCGTGGATGAGAAACGCCACGGGGTATTTCTTGCTCGGGTCGAAATCCACCGGCTTGACCACGTAGCCATACACGGTCTCGTCGCTCCATCCAGGGAAGGTGAACTGCTCGTACTGGCCCATGCGCGCGGCCGCGACTCTCTCGCTGTTGATGTCCGTGAGCTTCTTCGAAGCGGCAGGCTGGACTGAGTATAGCTCGGCGGGATTGCCCAGGTCGCTCAGCGCGCAGACGATCCGCTCCCCTGCGACAGCGAGGCTGTGGATGGTGCCGGACTGGACAAGCGTCTGAACGGCGCCGCCGGCGACATCGATGGAGAACAGAGAGTTCTGTCCGAGATTCGCGGCGGTCGCGTAGATGCTCTTGCCATCGGCCGACCAGCAGATCGACGACGGGCTGCGATCCCAAGTTCCTGCGAGCACGCGCTTCTCTCCGTCAGGCCACTCCATCAGCACGATCTGAAACTGGTCAGACTCGTAGCCGGCCCGGCGCATCGCCAGATAAGCCAGCGTCTTGCCGTCCGCCGAGAACACCGGCTGCGTGTCCCAGGCCTTGTTTTCCTCCGTCAGGCACTTCGGCGCCACCGACCCATCGGCAGGGGCCCAATAGAGATCGAAATTCGTGGACCAGGCCTCTTCTCGTCCGGCACTGC
>CAYNQP010000265.1:0-5738 GCA_964399325.1 uncultured Pirellulales bacterium | reverse complement strand
TTGTTGTGCAGCAACACTGAACATAAGTGGCCACGGTGCTGGTGGTGCGGGGATCGGCAGGGGGGTACGTGCTGATCGACGGGTATCGGCGAGTGAAGGCGCTGCAGGTGTTGGGTGGAGATACGGTGGAGGCTGTGGAGCTTCCCATGGAGGAGAGTGCGGCGCTTTTGTTTCGGTACTGTCAGGAGAGGCGTTGTTTCCAGGTTTGCGATGGTCTTGCTGGGCTGTCTGCTCATGGCTTCTTGGGCCTACGGACAGCAGCGCGCCGTCGGAGAGCATGGCAAGCTGAGCGTCAAAGGGAACCGTATCGTTGACAAGAACGGAGAGCCCGTGGTGTTGCGCGGTATGTCGCTTTACTGGAGTCAGTGGAAGGGACAATTTTACAACGGCGACTGCATCAAATGGCTGCGCGACGACTGGAACTGCACGATCACGCGGGCGGCGATGGCCGTTGAGGCCGGCGGCTACCTGACGAATCCCGAACGGGAAAAGGAGAAGGTCAAGGCGGTGGTCCAGGCCGCCATCGATCTCGGCATCTATGTGTTCATCGACTGGCACGACCACAATGCGCACAGGCACGTCGAGCAGGCCCAGGCCTTCTTCGAGGAGATAGCCCAGACCTATGGGCAGTATCCGAACGCGATTTATGAGTTGTGGAACGAGCCGCTGAACACCCACGACTGGAGCACGGTGATCAAACCCTATCATGAGGCGGTCATTCCCAAGATACGAGCGCACGATCCCGACAATATCATCCTCTGCGGCACGCAGACCTGGTCGCAGGATGTCGATAAGGCCTCGCTGGACCCACTCAAGGGCGACAACATCGCTTATACGCTGCACTTCTACACAGGGACGCATACGCAGTCCCTCCGCGACAAGGCAACCGCGGCGCTCAAAAACGGTGTGGCGCTGATGGTGAGCGAATGGGGTGCCAGCGAAGCCAGCGGCAGTGGCCGGTTGGATCGCGAAGCGACCCGGGCGTGGTTGGACTTCATGGAGGAGAACCAATTGACCTGGTGTACCTGGTCCATCGCCGATCTGACGGAAACGTCGTCGGCATTGAAGCCGGGCGCCGATCCCAATGGAGGCTGGTCGTCCGATGTCATCAGCCCGTCCGGCACGCTGGTGCGGCAGGAACTGCGCAAATACCGCCAGCCGGACATCCTTTACGTGCCGACGCCGCCGCACGTCGTGGACAAAATGCTCGAACTGGCGCAGGTCAAGAAGGATGATCTCGTCTACGATCTGGGTTGCGGCGACGGTCGGATTGTGGTCGAGGCGGCCAAGAAGTATGGCTGCCGGGCGGTCGGGTACGACATCAATCCGCAACGTGTCAAAGAAGCTCGTGCGAATGTCGACGCGAACAACGTCGGCGATTTGGTCCGCATCGAGCGCGAGGATGTCTTCACCCTGGATCTGAGTGACGCGAACGTCATCACGCTCTATCTGCTTCCGAGTCTGAACGTGAAATTAATCCCGCAATTGGAGAAGCTCAAGCCCGGCTCGCGCATCGTCTCGCACGACTTCGGCATGAGAGGCGTGACGCCGGATCAGGTCGTGGACCTTAACGGCCATACGGTCTATCTCTGGACCACGCCGTTGAAGAAAGAGAACGCGGGCGACAACTGAGCACATGGCCGGACAGTCATTGAGTCTCAGCGGTAGCGGTAGAGTCTGACGCGCTGGATACCAAAGGCCCCGGGCGGTAGGCGCAGGTGCCGGCCCTGGTGACTCTGGTCGCCGTTCATCCAGCGGCCGCCCACCCACTGGCCGTCCACGTACGTTCCTTCCTGGATGCTGCCGATGCCGGCCATCGGGTCTCCCGGCTCGTTCGCAGCGAAGGTGACAATAACGCCGCTGCCGGCGATCACGTACTCGTCGGGCCCGGTCCGGATTATCAACGCGCCGACCCGAGGCCAGGGCCGTGAGTCACGCGCTCCCGAAGACCGACCCCACGTATAATCGTGCGAGGCCGTCAGCGTGGAGTCACCCAGTCGCACTTGTTGGCGCCGGTTGTCCCCGTCCAGCAGTACGCCGGCCATCGTGCCCTTGCCCTGGTTTTCCAGGATCAGCGGCGCCAACTGTGCAAGCACACGATAGCTCTTGGCCAGAGGTTCGTTTGCCGGGTCACCGGTCGATTCGATTGAGAAAGGACAGAAACCCATTGCGTCGTGTTGCCCGAGGGCGTAGAAGACATTGGCGGCGCTTTCGGCGCCGCGGCCGGCCTCTGGTATGAACAAGGGATTACCGCTGCGCTGATACTTCGCGCACCATTCGGCGAAATTCGGGAAGTAGATGTCCGGCGCGAGGAAGTCGATCGCTGGGCTGCCGGCCCGCCAGATGTCCATGATATGGGGCAGAGGACCGGCGCTGGGGTATCGACCCGGCTGGTAGTTCGGGCGAACCAATGCGGCGTTGACATACATCGGCAGAGGATACTCGGCCTTGCCTGTCTCGATGATGCGGTTGACGTAGCGGGCATAGTGCCACGCCATGAAGATTTCGTCCGTCCCGAGCCCTGGCCCGAAGACCTCTTCCCATGTGCCGGACGTCTTGAAGCCGGCGGCCTCCCAGACCGCTCGGAATTCCGGCATGAGCGTGTCTTTGTGCCGGCCAAGGTAATCCATTAGTTCGGGCGGCACGGGTTTGTCGAACAGATCGTTTGCAGCGGCACTATGGTCGCGGGCTTCGGGGATCATGCCGATCTCGTTCTCGACCTGGACCATAACGACCGTATGCGCCGCGCCGTCGATCTGGCGAATGTGCCGCATCAGAGCCACAAAGGCGCGAGCGTCGGCATCCCGGTTGGTGTCGCTGAGTGCTGAGAGAATCTCCATGCCCTTGCCCCGCTTGTCTTGGGCGCGCGGAAAACGCGGCTGGTTTGCCTTGACCCAGATCGGGGCGTAGCACGACATGCTGTTCTTCCAACTCGCAAACCACAGCAAGACAAGCCGCAGGCCGTGCGCCCTGGCGCCTTCAATTACACCATTGACCAGGGCGAAATCGAACTTGCCTTCCTCGGGCTCGATCAAGTCCCAGTACACCGGGGCCAAGGCAGTGTTCAGATTCATCTCGACGAGCTTGGGCCAGATGGGCTTCATGTACTCCAGGTCGGAGGAACTGGAGTTGCCCAACTCTCCGCCCAGGATCAGGAACGGCTTGCCCTCTACGACAAGCTGCGTGGCGGTACCTTGCTTGCGCAGGTGCGGAACCTCGGCCGCGTGCGATGCAGGCAAAGATATTGCTCCCAGGAGACCGACAGTGCAGGCGATGAGTGCGCTACGTATGGACCGATCAGTTTGTAACATCTGCGGTTCCTCTCAATCGAGACTCAGAACGCACCTGAAGGGACAGCACTTCTGTCGGAGTCCCTCAAGGCGAGACGTTTGGTCAGATCAATATGGAGAATTCACGGCGCTTCCGCAAGCAAAAGCCGGCAAATCACCAAATCGCGGGCAATACTCTTGCGGCGGTCCCGTCTATCCCTATAGGGTGTTGCTGTGTTCACAGAATGTGCGGGCAGGGCAACCCGAAATCGAAGTGAGGTCGAGCGATGATTGCAGTGCTACGAGGTGTGTTGATTGCGTATGTTGTCGTGTGGGCGGTTCTCCTGATTGCCTGCCTGCGGAAGCGGGAGTTTTGCCCCATCTTCTCGGATTCGCGCAAGACCCGGCTGTTCTGGCTGGCGACCTTCGTGCTGGTCAATCCGCTCCTGACGATTCTGTATTTCTTCTTCGGGCAGATTCGGTCGGCCCAAGCGCGCCCGGTCCGAGCGGTGCGCGATTTCGTGGTGGTGTTCGCCATCCTGGGTTTCTTCGTCAACATCCCCGGCCTGACACACTTCTGGGTGCAGCCTTTCTTGGGTCGATCCAGCAGTGCCGACGAAGGTACTGAGGCTCACCTGGCAGCCATCCAAGCAGCGAACAATACGAGCACGACGAGCACGAGCGCCGGCAACGGTCCATTGGCGTGCCGCTGCATGGCGGTCGTCGTCGAAGGCGATCACCCCCTTTTGTATCGCGTCGGCTCGGACCTGGTCGAGCAGTTCAGAAAGGTTCCGGCCGTCGAGACGGCCGAGTTCTACGATGACGGCGCCTTTCCCACGGGCGGTCAGCGATCCCCCGACGTCTTCGTTCGGCTGTATCTTGCCAGCATCCAAGAAACTCCCATTCCCTATTCTCCCAAGCTCAGCGCACAGATAGGTGCCGATGTCGGTCCGGCGCCTTTCCGTAGTACGCACTATAGCCAGGATGCGCGCACGCCTCCGCTGTTCAATTTCAATCTCCGGATCCAGATGAGCCACACGAGCACGACGACTGGCTACGAATCGGTGCGGTACACTATGGCCGCCCAGAACATCGCCAAGGACTTGGGCGAACAGATTGGCAAGACGCTGGGCCAATGGCAAGACAAGCACGGCCTGCTGCCCGAGTTGCCCGACCGGTTCTACGGGGCCTACGTGGTGAACGAGTTTCCCGAGCCGTTGAAGGAGTTGGAACCGGTTCTACTCGGCTCATACACCGGATTGCTCAAACACAACGAGACTTATCTGCAATTCACGGTCGCTGACGAGCCGGTCGAAGCCATCACGGCGCTTCGCGACGCCATGACGGCGTCGGGCTGGAAAGAGCTAACAAGCGACTGGAAATCTCCTAACATCGACCTGAAATTGCAGAAGGGCAACCGACGCATCGACATCCTCCAGGTCCGTGGCCGTGAGCCATTCAGCGGTGCCGTGATGATATCTCGCCCCTCCGCGGAGAAACCCGTACATCTCTTCGGGATCATCGACATGCAGCGGTTCAGGGACGACGAGTTGAACGCGGTGCTCGAGGGCCTCCTGACCCGGCCCGTGTCGATGGAACACCTGATGCTCTTTGAGCGCATGTTCGACAAACAGCAGCAGGAACGATGGTTGGAGATTCTTGAAAGTCAGCCTCCTCGTGACGTCTTCACACAGATGCGGCTGGGCGAGATGTATCAACGAAGAGACATACCTGAAAAGGCGATGCAAGCGTTGAGACGGGCGCGAACACTTCTCTGGGTCGAGCAAGACAGCAGTAGCTACCGGAACCGCCTCAAGAGCCTGGCCAAGCGTTTAGGCGACGAGACGTTGGCGAATGCGCAGCCGGCACGGGAGGATTTCCTCGAGGCCGGCTTTGTCGAATTGGCTTCAAACGCGGAGGCTGTCGAGATGGAAGCGGACCTGAATGCCCCCGCCTTGGTGTTCTTCCCAGACTCGCAGGGCGGATACCAGACCTTCGCGATCACAGTGGTTCCGTCTAGCGGTGAGAAGGGCGCATTCGGCATCAGGTATGCCAAGCGCGCGGCCGACGGCGCCAGTTTTGGCTCTTCCGACGGGGTCGGTTCGGAGGGAAGCGGGGTATGGCAGTACCGGCTGCCTCGTGGGTCCGTGGACAACCGGATAGCCTGTCAGGTCACGCGGATCCGCGACGAAGACCGCTTCAACGTATCCGTGACGGTCACTCGGTAGAGATGTACATTTCGCGTCGGCGCCAGGTTGCTTTTTGTCGCAAGCATGGTTACCCTGTGCCGCAACATGGACCTGACGAATAAGAACATCGTGCTGATCGGCATGCCGGGCGTGGGCAAGAGCACCGTCGGCGTGCTGCTGGCCAAGGCCCTCGGGCGCTACTTCCTCGACAGCGACGTCTTCATCCAGGCTATCCAGGGTCGGGCCCTGCAGCAGATCATCGATTCCGATGGGCTGGCCG
>CAYNQP010000264.1:0-5741 GCA_964399325.1 uncultured Pirellulales bacterium | reverse complement strand
GCTTGGGGTTGCCCGACGAGAAGGTCTTCGTCAATATTTCCCAATACGGCAACACCTCGGCTGCTTCGGTGCCGATCGCATTTGATGAGTGCGTGCGGGCCGGAAGACTCAAGAAAGGGGACGTCTTCATCTTCGTGGCCTTCGGCGCCGGTGTTACCTGGGGCGCAAACGTCATTGAGTTCTAAGGGGGCGCCTGGCGGAGACGGAACGCTGAAAACAAGCCAAGTTCAGGGATGCGAACGATGAAAACCGCCTTCTTGTTTCCGGGACAGGGGGCCCAGGCGGTGGGGATGGGTGCCGACATGGCCGAGGCCTTCCCGGCCGCCGCCGCCGTGTTTGAGAAGGCCAACGCGATTGTTGGCTTCGATCTCCGCAAGATCTGCTTCGACGGTCCAGCCGAGACACTTAACACGACGACGATGTCCCAGCCGGCTATCTTCGTGACATCTGCGGCAATGCTGGAGGTGTTGCGGAGCGAAGCCGCAACCGCCGACATCAAGCCCGATGTGACGGCGGGGTTGAGTCTGGGGGAATACACCGCGCTCTATGCCGCGGGACTCATCAGCTTCGAAGACGGTCTGAAGCTGGTGCAGAAACGGGGAGAGGCCATGCAAGCCGCGGCCGACACCACCGAGGGCACGATGGTCAGCATCGTGGGGCTCGACGAGGACAAGGTACGTCAGCTCTGTCGGGATACGGCAGAAGGGGAACTACTGGAACCGGTGAACTTCAACTGCCCAGGCCAGATTGTTGTCAGCGGTGCGATTTCCGCCTGTGAACGGGCGGCGCAGCGGGCACCGGAATACGGGGCAATGAAGGCCATCCGGCTGGAGGTGACCGGAGCCTTTCACACGGAGATGATGTCCAGCGCCGCTGAGACTCTAAGAAAGGCGTTGTCGCACTGTGAGATCGGTCAGCCAGGTGTCCCCAAGGCCCTGGCCAATGTCGACGCCGACTACTACCCCACCGCCACGGCGATTGCCGAGGGCCTGGCCAGGCAACTGACGCGCCCGATCTTGTGGCAGAAATGTATGGTGCGACTGCTCGCCGATGGGGTGGAGACGTTCTACGAAATAGGCCCGGGGCGGGTCTTGACCGGACTGATGAAACGGATCGATCGAAAGGCGAAAGTCATCAATGTCAGCAGCCTTGATTCGGTCAGGAGCCTCATCGCGGACAAATGACAGGGCCAATAGCTGATTGTCGGACAGATTGGAGATTCAGAGGATGGCGGAAGAACGACTTGCAGTAGTCACCGGGGCGGCCAGGGGAATTGGTCGCGCCATTGTGTTCGAGTTGCTCCAGCAGGGACGCATCGTAGCCGGGTTGGACATCATTGAGGACCAGCTCAAGGACTTGGAGCAGGCTGTCACGAAAGCTGGTTTCAGCGTACTGACCCGATGCGTGGATATTACCGATACGCCCAAGTTCACCGAGGTGCTCGAAGACCTTGCGGCCAAGCATGGCGGTATCGGCGTATTGGTCAATAATGCCGGCATCACGCGGGACAACTTGCTCATCCGAATGACGGACGAGGAATTTGACAAAGTGCTCGACGTCAACCTCCGGGCGGCATTTGTCGCCACGCGTGCAGCGGCCAAGTCCATGATGCGCAACAAGTTTGGGCGAATCATCAACATCAGCTCCGTTTCCGGCGTCATGGGTAACGCCGGCCAGGCCAACTACTCCACGAGCAAGGCTGGACTCATCGGGTTGGCCAAGACCGTCGCCCGTGAGTTGGCCAAGAAGAATGTCACCGCCAATTGCGTAGCCCCCGGCTTCATCGACACGGAGATGGCCCGCAAGCTTCCCGAGCCGGTCGTTGAAGCGGCCAAACAGATGATCCCGATGCGCCGCGTGGGCAGCGTCGAGGACATCGCCAAAGCCGTGGCCTTCCTGGCAAGCGATGAGGCCGGCTACATCACCGGCCAGGTTCTCTGCGTCGACGGCGGCATGGCGATGTAAAAATTATTAAAAAAACGTTGTGTAAGTCCCAGCCAGACGGTAAGATACCCGCCACAATTGGAGGGGGTGGGGACAACATATAGAGTCAGTCAGTTGCAGCCAAAGGCGATACGAGAGAAGTCCGATTATGTTAGGGAGGATGCCCAAGTGAGTAGCGATGAGGTAGATGTTCAGGCGATCCAGAACAAGGTGATCGACATAATCAGCGAACAAATGGGCGTTGACAAAGCCGAGATAAGCCGCGAAACCTCCTTTATCAACGATCTGAACGCTGATTCTCTGGATACCGTTGAGCTTGTCATGGAGTTCGAGGATGAGTTCGACATGAGTATTCCGGACGAGGAAGCTGAGAAAATCCAGACCGTCGGCGCCGCCGTTGAGTACATTGTCAACATAGCAAAATCCAAGAAGAAAGAAAGCACATAAGTTCGATATGATTAGACGTCGAGTTGTCATAACGGGCTTGGGGTGTGTTACTGCGCTATCAGAGTCCGTCGATAAGCTTTTTGCTGCGCTGTGCGCAGGCAAAAGCGGTGTCTCCACCATTCAATCTTTCGACACCAGCTTGTATCCAGTTCATTTTGGAGGGGAAATAAGAGATTTTGACGTAAACAAGTACATCGATAGGCGCGACTCGAAACGCATGGACCGGTTTACCCAGTTTGCGGTTGCCGGGGCCATTCAGGCCGTCAAGGACAGTGGAGTTGACTTCTCCCAAGAGAATCCCTACCGTGTCGGCTCCATCGTCGGAACGGGTATTGGAGGTATCAAGGAGATCGAGGAGCAGCACCTTCGTCTGCTTGACAAGGGCCCGAGCAGGGTATCGCCTTTTTGTGTGCCGCGACTGATGTCGAACGCCGCCAGCGGCAGCATTGCCATTCAGTTTGGGCTGCGCGGTCCGAGTTTCAGTGTTTCGAGTGCGTGTGCCTCAGGCAATCATACCATGGGGGAGGCGTTCTGGAATATCGCCAGCAACCGTAGCGACATGGTGATTACAGGCGGTTCCGAGGCCGCTTTGACGCCGATCGGGCTCGGTTCTTTCTGCGCTGCTCGTTCGTTGAGCCTGCGCAACGACGACCCGCCGGCAGCATCGAGGCCGTTTGACCGCGACCGTGACGGATTCGTCCTGGCGGAGGGCACGGGTATCCTGGTGTTGGAGGAGTACGAACACGCCAAGAAACGGGGGGCGCACATTTATGCAGAACTGTTGGGCTACGCCGCGACCGACGATGGTTATCATATCACGGCCCCCCTTCCGAATGGTGAAGGTGCGGCGATGGCCATGAAACTGGCTCTGGACGATGCGAAGCTAAACCCGGAGCAGGTCGGCTACATCAATGCGCACGGCACCAGCACGGAACTTAACGACATCGCCGAAAGCATGGCCATAAAGACTGTCTTCGGCGCACACGCCTACAAGATACCGGTCAGTTCAACGAAGGGCTGCCTCGGGCATATGCTGGGTGCCACCGCGGCCGTCGAGTTGATTGGTGCTATCAAGGTAATCAATAACTCGATTATTCCGCCCACCGTCAACCTCGATAACCAAGACGAGCGATGTGATCTCAAGATGGATTACGTCCCGCTGAAGGCCCGCGAAGCCAAGGTGGATGTCGCGATCAGCAACTCTTTCGGTTTCGGCGGTCACAACGCCTGCGTGGTCGTCGGCAAGATCTGACAGTATCCCTGTGACTTACCCTTCCGTCGGACGGGCCGGCGCGCGACCAGGATGACAGTCTTGGCGCGATTGACGCATCGAGACCCGAATCCAAGCTGTTTCGGCCTTGAATGGCGGCATGGACCGCGTGGTGCAAATGGGAGCGTTAGCGCAAAATGACTTGGGCGATACTACTCTTGGCCGGCGGATTGCTGCTTCTGTGGAAGGGTGCCGACCTTCTCGTGGGCGGGGCTGTCGGGATTGCTGAACGTCTGGGGATCAGTCAGTTCGTTGTCGGGTTGACAGTCGTCGCCATGGGAACCTCTGCCCCGGAGGCGGCAGCGAGCATTGCGGCCGTCCTGGTGGGCAAGGGGGATATTGCCATCGGCAATGTCTATGGCTCAAACATCGCCAATTTGGCCCTGGTCGGGGGCCTGGTGGCGCTGATCGATCCGCTTCGCGTGCAGGCTCGTACGCTGCGACGCGAAATCCCGACAATGCTGGCGGTTGCCCTGCTTCTCTGGCCGGTACTGAGGAGCTTGGCTCTGTCACGGGTGGAGGGTGCTATCCTCATTGCCGTCTTTCTGGTGCTGATCGGCTACACGATTCGCACCGCGCGGACAGCCGTCGCACCCTCGTTCGTCGACGAATCACACTTGCCTCGCGGCGTTCGGCGGAGTGTGAGAAAGGATGTGGCGTTTGCGGTGGTAGGCTTGGCTGGCTTGACCTTGGGGGCACGTCTGGCCATCAATGGCGCTGTGACCATCGGCACGCAAATCGGCCTCAGCGATGCCGTTATTGGCTCGACCATCATGGCGGTCGGCACGTCACTTCCCGAACTTGTGACCTGCGTACTCGCTGCCACCAAGGGCCACCATGACATTTCTGTCGGCAACCTGGTCGGATCCAACATCTTCAACACCCTTCTGGTGACAGGCATAGCTGGCATGGTCCGCCCGTTCGCGGTGACCGCACGCTTTGCAAATGGCGCCGACTATTGGATTATGATCGGCGTCAATCTTGGCTTCGCGGGAGCCGCCATTGCGGGCAGGCGCGTCATCGGGCGTGTCGGTGGCATTATTCTGCTGGCGGCGTACGGCGGATATCTGGTCTACTTGCTGGCTTCCATGTAGGCGGCATAGCTGCGACAGGCACCGGAATAGGGCCTCACGGGCTCAGGAGCATCGCGTCCGCAAAAACGTCGGCGAAGTCCTTCTCGTGGGCGATCTCAACATATTGAATCCGTCTCGCCAGGGTCGCCGCCCTCTTTCTGCACGCATCGCTGAGCAGGAGCATCACAGCCCCAGAAACCGCGGCGTTGCCAACGAAATGAATTCGCTCCGCTGGCACATTGGGCAGCAGGCCGATGCGTATCGCGCTGCTGGATCGGATGTAGTTACCGAAAGCTCCCGCCAGCAGGACGCTGTCGAGGTCGGTATCCGCAATGCCGAGTTTCTTCAGCAGGAGCCGGATACCCGCCCGAATCGCCCCCTTGGCGAGCTGCATTTCGCGAATATCCCTCTGCGTCAGGATCACCTGGGGCGCGGAAGTCCGCTCATCGAACGCCAGGCAGAAGCCCGGCTGTCCGTCCACCTCCACCACTCGCGCGGCAATGGCCTCCGACAGGCGAGGTTTGACGGTCTCGGGAGCCACAAAACGCCCCGTGGCGTCGACTATGCCCAGGTTGAGAAGTACAGCGACCGCGTCAATCAGCCCGCTGCCACAGATTGAACGGGCGGTCGTGTTACCTATCACGTCCAGGGCGATGTCCCCATCGTCGATTACCACCGCCTCAATGGCCCCTTCGGCCGCCCTGCTGCCATGGGTGATCCGTGCTCCTTCGAGGGCTGGGCCGGCTGCGCAACTGGCCGCGTAGAGGCAATCCGCCGTCCCAAGCACCAGTTCACCATTCGTGCCGATGTCTACCACCAGGGTCACGCCCCTAACAGAATCCATGTCGGTGGCCAGTGCCGCGGCGGTCGTATCGGAGCCGACAAATCCGGCGATGTTCTCGACGGCATGGACATTCCCGGCCGGATTCATACACAGATGCAGATCGGCCGGCCGTACGTCGTGCGCCTGTACCGAATGGGCTTGGTACGGAGCGAGCCCCAACTGC
>CAYNQP010000263.1:0-5771 GCA_964399325.1 uncultured Pirellulales bacterium | reverse complement strand
GGCTCACCTGCACCTGCCCGACAGCTACTTCGGCTATGTCAATCGGGACAGCGAGTTCGTCCCTGGCCTCAAGCCGAGGAGATACCTCACCCTGCAACAGCAGAAGGAAGTGACTGCGGGACCCTACCGGTGCCTTCCGGTGCATCCGACGCAACTGTACACCTCGGCCTCGGCGGTCTTGTTGTGCCTGTTGCTGTACGCCGTCTGGCGTCGCGCGCGGAAGGCCGAACGCGCGGGCGTCTACCCCTTCCTGACTAGGCCCGGCTCGGTCTTCGGCTTGATGTTCATCGTCTATGGCGTGATGCGATTTCTGATAGAATTGGTCCGCGACGACAATCCCTTCGAGATCGGCCATCTGACCATCGCCCAACTGCTCGGCATCGCCCTGGTGCTCCTGGGCGCCGCACTTCTGGCCTTCTTCACAGCCGCCAAGCCCGAAAAGCTCCCTGCCTTCGCCTCCAAGTAGCCACTTTTTGCCGGAATCGGCCTGGAAAAAGGCCGAGGCATTTGATATGATAGACCTAGAGTAAACAGGCCGCGTATCCATTTACCGTGAGAACACGTGTTAGGAGCGGAGGGACGAGAACGATGCTTTCCAAAAGATCAGCAACCGCGTTGACATCTGCAATCCTGCTTTTCACTGCCACCTGCTCGCTCGCAAGAGTCATCTACGTTGATGACGACGCGGGTGGGGCCAATGACGGCTCCTCTTGGGCCCATGCCTATCGGTACCTCCAGGATGCCTTGACGGACGCGAACGTGGCGCCCGAAGGAGTCGAGATTCGCGTCGCCCAGGGCGTCTACAAGCCGGACCGGGGAGCAGTGGTCAGCCCAGGTGACCGAGAGGCGACGTTTCGCATCCCGAGAGATATCGCAATGGTGGGTGGCTATGCGGGTCTACGAGGGCCCGATCCCGACGCGCGGGATGTCGGATTGTACGAGACGATCCTCAGCGGTGATCTCGGGAGTGACGATTCTGCCGTAACCGACCCCTGCGATTTGCTCACGGAGCCCACGCGTGTTGACAATAGCCGCTGCATCGTGACCATGAAAGGAGTGGATGAGTATGATTGGCGTGCGGCCGGCGTGCTGGATGGTTTGACGATCAGCAGCGGAAACGCCATCGACCCGAGCCTGTACTATCTGGAGCAGCATGGCGCAGGACTGGAGGTGTGGACCAGCCCGTCGATAAGAACCTGCACGTTCATCGGCAACTGCGCATTTCAGGGAGGCGGCGTGCATCTCGTGAACGGATGTCCCGAGTTCACCGGCTGCCGATTCCTGCGCAACGCGGCCACTTGGGGTGGAGCTTTGAGAAGAACCGCAACGCGCGGTGGCGGGGATGGGATGCAGACTGTCGCCATGAAGAGATGTGTCTTTGCGGACAACTGTGCACTGGAGGAAGGTGGCGCCATATCTTTTGGTGCATACAGACTCGATGCAGAGGAGTGCGTTTTCACGGACAACTCCGCTCAACTCGGAGGTGCCGTCTATTGGGGCGCGTACATCTTGAACATGGGGAACTGCCTTCTGGTCTCCAATTCCGCTCGGTTAGCAGGTGGCGGCGTTTACCTCAGCGACAGGGAGTTGAATATCACATGTTGCACCTTCTACGGTAACGAGGCTCAGCATGGGAATGCCGTGGCATGTCTTGAGGATCGCGGCGACCGGGAAGATCCTCCTCCTCCTTCTGCGAGGGTAACCAGCACCATTTTTCGAGACGGTGGCGACGAGATCTACATTGTCTGGGACCGAGTCGGATTGACCGTAACCTACAGCAACGTACAAGATGGTTGGCCGGGAGAGAGTAACACGGGCACTGATCCTCTGTTTGCTGATCCAGTCGATCAAGACTACCACCTGGAGTCTGAAGCCGGCCGCTGGGACCCGGCCAGCGAAAGCTGGGTGATCGACGAGGTGACCAGCCCCTGCATCGACGCGGGCGATCCGAACAGTCCCATTGGGCCTGAGCCTTTCCCCAACGGCGGGCGCGTCAACATGGGCGTCTACGGCGGCACGGCCGAGGCGAGCAAGTCCTATTTCGACGCGGCTCCCTGCGAAACCATCATCGCCGGCGACATCAATGGCGACTGCAAGGTTGATTTCACGGACTTGGCCATTCTGATGCGTCACTGGCTGGAAGGCAGGAGTGAATGACCCTCATTGCTGATCTGTCATTGGAGGAAGCGAAGAATGGGCTCAAAGAAAGAGCAGAAATCAAGGTCGTATGAGGCCGGGGGCGCCAGTTCGGCCGGCAGGGGGCGATAAGGCGCGGTCAAGATGTCCGTAGCTACTCCAAATCAGCGCGCCGTACGTTTTCTGCAATTTGTCTGTCCGTGCGTTTTGAGCTTGGCAGACGGTCTGCCGGCACGCGCGCCCGTGGCCCAGAATCAGCCTCGGCGGCTAATTTGATTTGAACATCAGGGCGGATTTCCGATAGTATAGGAAGAGCGTAACCGGTCTATTGGCTTAGACGCCGTACAGAAAAGGGCTTATGGGGCTTTACGACAGAGATTACACGCAGGCGGATTCAGGGCCGCAGCACTATGGCAGGCAGCAGCACTACGGGCCGCCCCAGATGCGGTTTGGCCTGCCTCGCCTGACGCCGGTGGTCAAGTGGCTGCTGATCATCAACATATCCATATTCGTCGTAGGCACCCTGATCGCGCCACTGGGGCAGTTCCTGGAGAACTGGTTTGCCATCAATCCCGGTTCTTGGGTCACGGCGATTCAGCCTTGGCGGGTCGTCACTTATGAATTCCTCCACGACCGCGCGCTGCCGTGGCACATCTTCTTCAACATGATCGCCTTGTTCTTCCTCGGCCCGCCTCTGGAGCGGCATTGGGGCAGCAGAAGGTTTCTGCCTTTCTATCTGATTTGCGGCGCGTCGGGAGGGCTCTTGTATCTGTTCCTGGCCGGCGTCGGGTTCCTGAAGCCGCCTTTACCCCTGATCGGCGCTTCCGGATCGGTCTTGGGATTGTTGTCGGCCTGCGCGATATTGTTTCCCCACTTCGTTATGTTCGTGCTCTTTTTCCCGGTGCCGATTCGTGTTGCGGCCGTCGGGTTTGCGTTTGTGTATTTCCTGATGGTCGTCACGCGAAGCGCCAACGCTGGAGGCGAGGCCGCTCATTTGGCAGGGATGGCAGCCGGCGCCGCCTATGTGCTGCTCGGCCCCAAGGTCGGAGGACTCAAACTCAAGGTACGAGCTGGCTCCTGGGAGAAGAAGATGGAGGACCAGCGAGTACTGCAGATCGAGGTGGACCGAATCCTGGCGAAGGTGCACCAGCACGGTCTGCACAGCCTCAGCGGCAGTGAAAAGAAGATCCTCAAGAAGGCCACACAGGAAGAAATCAAGCGCCGGGGCCTGTGACTCGAGTGGGCCTGCTGTGAATCCCTCAGGGAGAGATTAGCCAAACAGGTTCTTGCGCCGGCACAGCTCCAAGAAGACCTGTTTAGGTGTGGCGCCGGTCATCCCGAGCGCCTTCCGGACGGCTGCTTCACTACTGCGTAAGAAGATATTCGTTCTTTTCTCCTGAGCAATGGATGACGGGACGCTCGGTCGGCCTTTGGCGGTGGCCTGTCGCACCTCGCGCAGGCGCTGCTGAACGGCTTGATTGCCGGGCTCGACGGTGAGGGCAAACTCGTAGTTCTCGGCCGTATAGTCATGGCCGCAATAGACAAGCGTATCGTCCGGCAGTGCCGCCAGTTTCTCCAAAGATTCCCATAGAATCGACGCATCGCACTCCATCGGTCGACCGCAGCCGCCGACAAACAGCGTGTCGCCCGTCCAGACGGCGCCGGGCTCTCTCGGCGCCGATGGCAGGAGGTGGTAGCAGACCGACGTTCGCGTATGCCCAGGTGTGGTCAGAACCATCACGTGCTGCCCGCCAAAGGTCAGGACTTCGCCATCCTCAACACGTTTGTCGATGCGTCCGATCCGGTGCCCGTCTGCTCCGACGACCTGGCAAGCGGTCTGCTTCTTGAGTTCGGCGACGCCTCCTGTGTGATCCCAATGATGGTGCGTCACCAGGACTGTTGTCAGCGTCAGACGCTGCTCCCTAAGAATGCCAAGAACCGCCCCGGCCTCGCTCGGATCCACCACGAGCGCATTCCGCTCGTCGTCGCGACTGATGTAGATGTAGTTGTCTCCACACGTCAGGATCGTGATTGTGCTTGGCATCGTACTCTCGAATCCGGTGTCTGTCGGCTCCCTTCTCACCTCACAGGAGTCGGAGCCTACCGGCAGCTTTCTTCTGCGTCAAGGCCGTAGGCCAGCCTTCTTGCCGAAGATATGCCAATTGCGCGCGGGGTTCTGAGGAGGCATCCAGGATGGCAGACGAACCACGGAGCATAACGTAGTGCGCGGGCAATACGTCGAGGCCTATTGGCCCGAGTTGGGGACTCTGTCGATCTCAGACAGCACGGCATTGTCCTGTTGGTCGAAGCTCCAGACCGTACTGACGCCGTTCGGCTCTTTCACAATGCAGACTTTCTGCGGGACAAGTTTCTGGCCGTCCCATACCCACCGGACCGTGACCTCGCCGTACATAACGTCGTCGTACTTGAGGCGGGCGCATCGGCGGGCGTCGACAGCCGCCACACGCTTGGTCGCTTCTTCCGGCGCGGGAGGCTCCTCATCGATGTCGGCCGAAGATTCCGGCGTATTCGGCGGGGCGGCTTCTTCGACGGCAGGTTCCACCAGGTTCACATCGACCGACGCAGGAATGATCGATATCGCGGGAGTGATTTCCAGCGTTGCCCCCTCGGAAGGGGCAGCCTGGCGATAGAAGTCCGCCACCTCGGCCGTCCCGGGCCTGGGCGGTTTGCTGCATAGTAGCAGCACCAGGAACGCGACCGTGACGATGATGAATTCAAGCCTTGTGGTTCGTCCCAGCATTATCAAATCCCTACAATTCTTGCATCGGTCCACTCTGCTCGTCGGCGGTCCCAAAACATGCCGTCCAACGACCGTCTATCCAGGAATCGGCATGCAGGGCTCGCTACTTAAACTATAGCATTGCTTTGCTTCCGCCCAAAATGTCCGCCGCGGCCAAATCGAGGGTGGTTGAGCCGGCAGGCGGGCGGCGGCAGCGCTGCGTGGTCGAAACAGGCTATCGAGGCTGAGATTCACCGTTGCGGCTATTCGTCCGATAACTTAGCTTTGCCTTTGTCCGCGGTCCGTCCAAAGAAGTAGAGGGGAGCGTTGGCTTTCTCGCTGAGCGTAAAGTAGCCTTGGCCTTCGCTGTCGAAGCTAATGGCTTCCCCCTGGGGTTCGCTTGCCAGCGGGAGCCCAATTTGGCTGCCCCGGAAGGCCCGCCAGAGAGGTTCACCGTCGGCGCGGGACCACAGCGAGGCATTGTGGAGGCTCCTGACGATGACTTCTCGTCCGTCGGGCGAAACGTCGCCTCCGGTGGCGAAAGTCCATGGGAGACTCGCGACTTGTTCAAGCATGGTCCGCAAGGTGGTCGATTGAGGCCACGCGGCCCGATATATTTTGCAGAACAGCTCTCGCTTCGTGATAAGGAAGATATCCTTGGTCTGAGGGTCCACCAGGAGCGTCTCGGCGTCTCTCGGGCCGCCTGGATACGTCAACTCGATCGTCTCTGCCGGGCCGATGCGCATCTGACCGAACGCACGCCTCGGATCAAGGTCTGGCTCAGATACCCGGTACACCCGTACTGAGGGATGCCGGGCGTTGTTGTCTCCGATGTCGCCGATGTACAGGTATTGCTGGTTCGGATCCGGGCCGGGGCCGATGGCGATGTCTTCCC
>CAYNQP010000262.1:0-5784 GCA_964399325.1 uncultured Pirellulales bacterium | reverse complement strand
CAAGCACAGCCTCGAAGAGATTGGCGGCCACTTAGGCGGAAGGGACCACACGACGGTGATGCACGCCTGCAGCAAAATCGGGGAGTCACAGGGATCCGACCCCAAGATGCAGGCTCTGCTCAACGAGCTGACCAAACAAGTCACGCAAGGCCAGCCCGTCTGATCGTCGCGCCCGCCCGATCTGTTGTTGCAGGTCGAATCCTTCACTGCTCGGCGAACATGTCACGGCGAATAGCCAAAATATTCATCCGCGAAGAGTGAACCTTCCGGCGTGCTCGTGCGACTGTAATGGCGGAACCCTGTGGGAGACGCGCTGAGTGACAGAGAAAGAGGCCATTGCCTGCGAGCTTCTGGTTCTTCAGTGCCGACAAGGACATAGAGATGCCCTGGAAGAAATGGTTCGGACCTGGGAACGGCCGCTCTTCTACTACGTCCGCCGTCTGGTCGACGACGAGGACGAAGCGTTGCACGTTTCGCAGCAGACCTGGGTCAAGGTGCTGGGAGGACTGAGAGGGCTGCGGGAGCCGCGCAAGCTGCCAGCCTGGCTCTACGGGATCGCCCGCAAGACGGCCCTGAGCCACCTCAGAACCCGATACTCCGAACGATCGCTGTTTCGAAACGACCAGGCTGTCCCGGGCATCGATGATGGTGACGTGCATCTGAGTGTTGACGATGCCGAGCAGATTCACTATGGACTGGGCCGGATGTCACTGATGCATCGCGAGATCCTGACGTTGTTCTTCCTGCAGGACCTGTCGATAGAGGAGATTGCCGCCGTGCTGGAAATCCCGACCGGAACGGTCAAATCAAGGCTGCATCATGCCAAACGGGTACTGAGAGCCATCCTCAAAGCGGAGGAATCGAGCCATGAATAAACCCGACAAAATGCTCCGTGAAAGGTTGTTGGATATGGAAACCAGAGATGTGAGCCAGAAAGAAATGCATGAGAGGCAGGTCAAGGCAATGCTCGAAAAGAAACTCAGTGTGTGGGCCAGGATAGGACTGGGCCTGCTCGCCGGAATCGGGCTATTGGCTGCCCGCCACTCTATGGGCATCTTGCGAACCTATCTTCCCCTGGAGGGGATGTCGAATTCCGTCACGTATACGTTTGTGCTGACCGGGCTGGTTCTGGCCTTGGTCTGGACGGGGCTGACCGGATATCTTGCGGTACGAGGCCGATTCGGCTCAATCGTCAGACCTGCGCTCGTCGTGGGTGTGGGAGTGGCTATGGCTTTCTTTTTTGTCGTCATGCATACGTTTTTCAGCAACGTCTGCTTGATGGCGGTCAAACCGACGGACTGGGTGCTGGATTGGAGGGTAAGACTGAATGAATGGCTGGCCATCGCTGTATTGTCTATGGTCACCCTTATTGGGATCTGTCTGATCCTTCGCGTCGCTTATCGAATCGAGTTCAAAACTCAGGAGAAGCTGCTGAAGATCGAGTATCGCTTGGCCGAACTGGCCGAGAAGATTGCGGGCCGGCAATCCGATTGAACGTGATACGCTTGCTGGGAGAGCAAGGTTCTCTCGACTCACTGGCACATGATGGAGTTGAGCATGTCGAGGTAGTCCGAGAGCAGGCGCGTGATGAGAAATTTCTCGCGCACGATTTCCTTGGCCCGGCGTCCCAGCTCCCGGCCTTCATCGGGGTTTTTGAGCAGGTGCGTGATGCGGTCGGCAAATCCTTCGTTGTCCTGCGGTTCGAGCAGGTAGCCGCACGTGCCGTCTTGGATCTGGCTGGGAATGCCGCCCACGTTCGATGCGACCACGGGCGTGCCTTTCCACATCGCTTCCGTCACGGCCAGGCAGAAACCTTCCTTGATCGATTTCTGGATGACGACACTTGAGAATTTTTGGATGGCGTTGACCAGCTTCTCGCTGTTTCCGATCACCAGCAGAATGTCTCCAGTCTCCAGCATCTTGTTGGCCTTGCGCTGGACTTTCTTGTACATCTGCAATCCTTCGGGGTCGTCGCTGGCGACATTGTAGCAGAGGACGAGTCGGCAATCGACCTTCTCTTTGACCATCTTGAACACGTCGATGACGCCCTCGGGGTCCTTCCACGGATCGAGCCGGGAGACCTGGGTGATCAGCGGCTTGTCCATTGGCACGTCCGCCTTGGCCAGTTGCTCCTGTATGGCTCTGTCGGAGATCGTCACGTTCTTGGGACTGAGCGGATTGATGGCCGGGTACATGAGTCGCTGGTCGACCGGCAGATCGTCCTTGAAGTACTTCTCGCTGGACATGACCGCCTGGTCGTACTTGAGGACAAAGCCCTTGAGGAAGTCCCACAGCTCTTCGTGAGGGCTGGTCAGATCAATGTGACAGCGCCAGATCCAGGGCTGCCGCTTCTTGTAGGACCGGATCAGCGCCAGCGGCTGCGGATCGTGGACAATCACGCAATCATGGTCGAGGTGGGTGAACCGCGCAAAGTCCTCATTGACTCGGCAGTAGACGCGTTTCTTGCGTTCGGAGAGATTGAGTTTCGCTCCTTGGAGGCCATTGTGAAAGCTCTTGGTGATCTCGAAGAATTCCTGACTGCCATGCAGAATCCGCCATCCCGCCTCGATGCCCACATCGTTCATCAGCATGACGAGAGAATAGAGGATTTCGGCGACCCCGCCTCCCTGATACGTGGCGTTCAAATGGACAATGTGCTTGCCGTAGAGGTTTCTCGCCCTCGCATAGATCTCGGCGAGCGTTTCGTCGGGCACGATGTGGCGAAAATCTTCGAGTCTGAGCATCTAGCATCCTGTTAATTTTCTTAGCAGATTTCTTAAATCCTGAACGCCGTCCACATTAAACCGGGCCTTCGAAATACTGAGGCCCACTTTGATGGAGTATGCTGTCTCGGGCATGACAGCGAACATTTCTTCATCGGTGTAATCGTCACCGGCAGCCAGCAGAAAACTCCAGTCATTCTCCTCGATCAGATAGCGGGCGGCCCATCCCTTGTTGATGCCGTGCTTTCTGACTTCCAATATCCTGCTGCCTTCGAAAACGCCGACATCCATGTTCTCGGTCAAATGAACCAGTGCTTGCCGCAGTTCCTGGGTCCGCACGTACGCCAGCGCGGGGTCGGCTCGTCGGTAGTGCCAGACGAGCGAAAAATCCTTTTCTTCCACCTGGGACCCCGGCGTTCGGTCCGAATATAGGTCCATAATTGACCTGACGGAGTGTTTCCACTCTTCATGAACGGGCTGGAAGCTGCGCCAGGGGCACCCTCTCTCTCGAATCCAGCCGCCGTGCTCGGCAATCAGGTGGATGTCAAGGTCACCCAGCCATCGTTCCAGCGTATTTCTGTCTCTGCCGCTGACGATAGCGACGCTGTTTCTGTCGTCGGCGGCGAGGCATTTCAGTATCTCCAGGATTGTGTCGTCAGGCCCGGCTTTTGCGGGTCGGCCGGTGAAGCCTACGAGCGTTCCATCGTAGTCGAGCAGAAGCAGACGCTTCTTGCCGGCCGCGTAGGCGTCTTGAAGCGTCCTCTGTGCTCCTTCGGACAACTTCCGCACAAAGACGCCGCGCTGCTTGGCTTTGATTTCCGCCAGCGAGCAAACGAAATCACTGCTCCAGCGCGCCACGTCATACCGGCGGAGCCTCTCCTGCATTACTTGGTTACGCTCGCGTTGCTCGTCAACCGGCATCTCCAGAGCCTCCTTGATCGCTTCGACGATGGCGTCTTTGTCGTGCGCGTTGACGATCAGGGCCTCGCCCAATTCGCTGGCGGCGCCGGTCATTTCGCTGAGAATCAGCACGCCGCAACCGTCGGCCTTGGTTGCCACGAATTCCTTCGCGATCAGGTTCATGCCGTCTCGCAGAGGCGTAATCAGAGCCGCGTCGGCCGCGTGGTAGAGGGCGGTCAGTTTCTTGAAGGGCATGAAGCGATAGAGATACCAGACCGGCATATAGCCAATGGCCCCATGTTCTCCATTGACTCGGCCCACGAGCCGTTCGAGATGCTCGCGCAGCAGCTTGTAGTCTTCGATACCGGTGCGAGACGGCACCGCCACAATAATCAGCGTTACTTTCCCTTTGTATTCGGGATGAGTGGTCAGGAACCAATCGAAGGCCTCCAGCCGTTCGACGATGCCCTTGGTGTAGTCGAGCCGATCGATGGAGAGGATGATTTTGCGTTGGCCGACGATCCGGCGGATTCTGTCGGTCTCTGCCTTGACTTCCGCGTTGTCGATAGCCCCGGCGTATTTATCGTAGTCAATTCCCATGGGAAAGGCATCGACTTTGACGACGCGATTCTCCACGTTGACTTCGCCGAGCGTATGCTCCAGGCCGGCGATCCGCGAGACACTGCTAAGAAAGTGCCGCACATAATCGTAGCTGTGAAAACCGATCAGGTCGGCGCCAAGCAGTCCGTCAAGAATCTCCTCGCGCCAAGGCAGAAGGCGGAACAGTTCGAACGAGGGCCAGGGAATGTGAAGGAAGTAGCCAATGTCGAGATTGGGGATTCTCTCCTGCAACAGGCGCGGAAGCAGCATCAACTGGAAATCATGCACCCAAACCGTATCGCCCGGCTGGGCCACCTTGAGCACATCGTCACAGAACAGGTGATTGACCTGCTTGTAGGATTTCCAGAATCGCTGCTCAAAAACGGTTCGCACGGGAAAGTAGTGAAACAAAGGCCAAATGGTCTTGTTACAAAACCCCAGATAATACTGGTCAATGTGCCGCTGAGAAAGAAAGACCGGGGTGCAGTTCTGTTCGGCCAACCGCTCTTTGACATGTTCCTTCTCTTCCGGCTTGAAGTGTTCGCTGGACAGGCCCGGCCATCCCAGCCACAGCCGCTCCAACGATTCGGGCAGAGCCGCCAATCCGACGGCCAGACCACCGGGGCTCTGACGGAAATGGAATTGACCTTCCTTCTTCGAGACGCTGATCGGCAGACGATTTGCGACAACAATCAGTCTTCCCATGTGGTGCTATCTCACTATGGATCGCGTTTGTTGAGGCCGTGAAGCAGTCACGACGCAGTAGGGCGATCATGCCACCCCGACATTCGACCTTTGAACGCCCGTCGCGCAAGCGACAACCTACTATACCAATGCGGCGTATGACTTCAAGGCCAAATCAGTGAATCGGCCTGTTTTTGCCCCGGCTGTGCTTGTTTCTCAGCGACGGTGCAGAAAGAGACCCGAACCGGATGCAGCCCCCCTTTTTGCGATAGCTTGGCGAACATCTTCGCGATAGAATGATTTACGGTCGCTGCGCGTACAATGAGCATTGTGCAGGGAAAATGGCAAGGAACGCGGCGTAGTCCGGTGTGGAAGCATGGCCGAAGCAACATACTCAGATACGGCAGGTGCGAGGAAAGGTCTTCGTCCCGTCCTCATTGCCTCCGAACGCAACGTGACCGACCACACGACATTCATAGGACGCCTACTGGTCGGACTGGCGGATGAGTCGTTGTCTGTGGCCTTGGTCTGTCCGCCCGGATGTGACATGGAATGCGTAGTGCCGGCGCCGGTGGAGGTTTTCACCTATCCGGTTGTTGATCTGCCGCTGGTCAGGCATCTGGGGATCGAGCAGCTCGAGGAGCAACTGGAGAAATTCAAGCCCACGATCCTGCACTGTTTGTGCGAGAGCCGGGCGGCTCTGGCTCGCCGATTGGCCCGGCGGTTGGACGTGCCGTATGTGCTGGCGGTCAACTCGATGGTGGACAGACTTCACAAGTTCTCCATTTCCCCGAGATGCTGCATGAAGATAGCAGTGCCGGCTGAGACCATCGGCGCCAGTGTGAGAATGATGAGACTTACCACGAGCAAGACTCGG
>CAYNQP010000261.1:0-5797 GCA_964399325.1 uncultured Pirellulales bacterium | reverse complement strand
CAGCCGAGGTATGATGAGAGAGGCATGACAACGGAAGAAGGTTATGGTTAGTGGCAGCGGTCAATCAGGTTTGGACTGCAACGTCCTGGTGCTCAACAAGCACTACATGGCTATCCGCATCATCGGCGCCAAGCGGGCCTTCTCTTTGTTGTGTCGTGATTTGGCGGAAGTGGTTTCGTTTGAGGAGGGGGCCTACGCCAATTATGATTTCCGGAGTTGGTGCGAGGCGAGTCAGTTTCGACGGCAGTTCGAACCGGCCGGCCACGACTGGGTCTCCACGGTCAGTCTGTACATTGCGGTGCCGCGCATCATCCGGCTGTTGTTCTACGATCGGCTGCCGCGCACCGAGGTGAAATTCAACCGCCGGAACATCTTTGCCCGCGACCGGAACCGCTGCCAGTACTGTGGCCAGCGATTTCCCACCAGCGAGTTGTCTCTGGACCACGTGGTCCCGCGGATGATGGGAGGCAAGGCGACGTGGGATAACATCGTCTGCGCCTGCGCCAAGTGCAATGTCAAGAAGGGCGGGCGGACGCCGAAGCAGGCCGGCATGAATCTGTTCCGCGAACCCGTCAAGCCCAGGCACAGTCCCCTCGTACACATCCATCTCGGCTACGACCGCTATCGCTCCTGGAAACAGTTCCTCGATCACGCCTACTGGTCCGTGGAGTTGAAGTAGGGGCGAATCATCATTCGCCCGCTCCTTCGGACCGGTAGCCTCGCTTGGACAGCATGCGGTGCGATTCTGCCCGAAATCAGGAATCGCGTCACCTGTTCAGTCGGTGTGCAGTCTATGATATCAGTCCGAGCAGATTCGGCATTCTCAGGAGACTGCAAAATGAACGACACGACCAGCGAAGCCCAGTTGCTACAGGCGAGCGTGGCCGGGAGCAAAGAAGCGTTCGGCGCCGTCGTCCGCCGGTATCAGGCGCTGGTTTGCGCCGTCACCTACAGCGCCACCGGCGACGTCGGCAAGAGCGAAGAGCTGGCCCAGGAGACCTTCCTTCGGGCCTGGAAGAACCTCAGACAGTTGGAGAATCCGGGGAGATTCCGCGCCTGGCTGTGTACGATCGCGCGAAATCTCGCCAACACATCGTTCCGAGGAAGCCGAAGGGATGCCGCCCATCCGCTCGAAGCGGCGTCGGAGAAGGAACGTCAGGAGATTGTTTGGGCCGCCGTGGAGCGCGTTCCCCTGCAATATCGCGAGCCGCTCGTGCTCTTCTATCGCCGCCAGCAATCCGTCGGCGAGGTCGCCGCCGATCTGGGCCTGTCGGAAGACACAGTCCGCCAGCGGCTCCACCGCGGCCGGCTGCTCATCAAGGCCGAGGTTTCTTCGTTGGTGGAAGATACTCTCGTTCGCTCGGGACCGGGCAAGACCTTCGCCGTGGCGGTTATTGCCGCGTTGCCTGCGCTGATTACGCCGCCTGCCAGTGCTGCCGTCGCGGGCGTCGCCGCGACAGGGACCCCGGCGGCCAAGACGCTCGTCGGGACCGGCCTGGTCGGCGCCATCCTCAGCCCGATCCTGGGGTTGCCCGGCGGTCTCCTCAGTGCCTGGTGGAGCAGCAAGTTCAACGGCTCGCCTCGTGAGCGTCGGTTCATGGTCCGAATAGCCATCATCTGGTGGCTGCTGTTCCTTGCGTTGCTTGGTCTGCCGCTGACGCTGCTGCTTACCGGACTCATTCCCATGTGGGTTCTCGGCTCGCGTCGCCCGGCAAGGGCTCTATACGGCCTTCGGATTCGGCATCGGGGGTGGGAGCCTGCCCTTTCTGGTCCACGCGGGGCGTACGAACGATTGGGTGTCCTTCGGGGTGATTCTCGCCTGCGCCATCGTCGTCTTCTTCGCTGTCACCGAAGTCTGGATGCGATACGTCCGGCACAAGGCCGCGCAGACAGGCCAAACGCCTAATGGACACAAGTAGCAGCCTATCATTCTCTGCTGGACTGCACGCAGTGCAATTGTGACCGAAAGCAAGGATTGTGTCACGCCTTTGGCTCGCGTGCAGTCTATGATATTGAGCCGAGTTGATTCGGCGGACGCAAGAGGCTGTAGATGGATGGCAAGACAAACGAAGCCGAGTTGTTGCAGGCGAGCCTGGCCGGGAGCAAGGACGCGTTCGGCACCGTCGTCCGACGGTATCAGACGCTGGTTTGTGCGGTCACCTATAGTGCCACGGGCGATCTCGGCAAGAGCGAAGAATTGGCCCAGGAAACCTTTGTCCGGGCTTGGAAGAACCTCAGGCAACTCGATAGTCCGGGCAAGTTCCGCGCCTGGCTCTGTACGATCGCGCGAAATCTCGCCCATACATCTGCCCGAAACGGCCGGAAGGATGTGGTCTGCAGGGCCGGTCCACTCGAAGAGGCAACAACGATTGCTGCAACTGCACCGGGTCCGGATCAGGTGGCATCCGAAAAGGAACGTCAGGAGATTGTCTGGGCCGCGGTGGGGCGTGTCCCTCTGAAATATCGTGAGCCGCTCGTGCTTTTCTATCGCCGTCAGCAGTCGGTTAGCGAGGTTGCCGCCGACCTCGGCCTGTCGGAAGACGGGGTTCGCCAGCGGCTCCATCGGGGCCGGCAACTCATCAAGGCGGAGGTCTCTTCGCTGGTGGAAGAGACCCTCGTCCGCTCGGGACCGGGCAAGGCCTTTGCCGTGGGGGTTGTTGCGGCTCTGCCGGCGATGATTACTCCACCGGCCAGTGCCGCGGTTGCCGGCGTCGCGGCCAAAGGCGCCCCGGCCGCCAAGATATTCCTGGCCGCCGGTCTTACCGGTGCTATTGTCGGCTCGATCCTGGGCTTGCTCGGCGGTATCTTCGGTGCCTGGTGCAGCATCAAGAACACGAAATCGCCTGGTGAACGCCGATTCATGATTGGGATGACTGTTCTCTTCTGCGCGATGCTCTTCGTGCTGATGGGCCTACCGCTGACACTGACCCTCGCCGGCATCGTTCCCAAGTGGTTCTTCTGGGGATGTTTTGCGGCGTTCTTTGTATTCCTGATGCCTTTCATCTTCTGGGGCAACGCCCATCAGCAGAAGATCCAGATCCGCGACGGCACGTATCGTCCGGACACGTGCACGCCGGGACGCATCACGCCATGGGCAGTCTACGCCAGCTTCGGCGGCGGCATCTTCGGCGCGACGATGTGGCTGCTGATCTTGGCTTCTCTCGCACGGGACTGGGTATCCGTCGCGCTGATTGTGGCCTGTGATCTCATCATTTTCGGCGCCGCCAGCGCGACCTGCGCGCGGAAGCCACAGCGATATTGGCCTACCGCTCTGGCGATGCTCTGTGCCCTCGTCGCCGTGACGCTGGCCGCCGTCAACACCCGCTGGGGCGTATGGATGCACGCCTACCGCCAATCCTCCGCCTATGACCCGACGAACGATGTGAGCCTGCGAACGATCAACCTGATTGCTGTCTGTCTCTACCTGGCAGTGACTCTGTCCGTGGCATGGTGCTCTGTTTGGGCGCGGAAACACGGGAATCAGCCAAACGGCCGGTGCGAAACGTAGGGTCGAGGGCCATGGAACCGTACGGTGTGGTATCCACGATGAAATTGACTGTTGTTCGTCGCGTAGAGACAGCCTTGTTGTCGCTGCCGACGGCCGGTTGGCGTCAGGCAATCGGGGCGTAGATCTCGGTCAGGATTTCCTCCGCCGGGATCTTGCGGGGGTCGTTGAGATAGACCTCTCGTGTCGGACCCGTGATTTTCTTGTGGTGCTCGGCGATCCAGGCGAAGAGCCTCTTGTACGCCGCGGCGCATTTCTCGTAGGGGCCCTTGTGGACGATCCTGGCCATCGGCCCGCCGGGCAAGGTGTAGCAGGCGATCTCGTCGGCGCCTTCGACGGTCTGCGCCACGGGAATGGCGACTTCGACGTCAGCGTTGCTCTCTTCATTCGCCTTCATGGCTTGTTTGGGCGTTTCGTGACAGATGAAGGTGGGGCGACCCTGAATCTGCGCGTTGTGTGCCGCCGCGTACTGGTACACCTTCACAATCATCGGGCCGATCTCCGCATAGGTGCCGCGCTTGCGCATCCCGACCACCAGTTGCTCCTTCACTTCCGTAATGGTCACCTCACTCATGGTGCGGCCTCCAACAAGTTGGCTTTCTTCTGTCTGTCCCAGGGTGTCTTTCATCGTTCAACGATGCCATTGTACCGTGGATCGCAAGATCAACCAGCCCGTTTGCGTCTTGGCCGGCCCGCGTTTCGGCAGATTTCCGCTGCAAGGGGCTTGACGCAGGGACCGACATCGCTCATAATCCTGCCGTTTTCGCGGATGTGGCGGAATTGGCAGACGCGCAGGCTTCAGGTGCCTGTGGGGGCAACCCCGTGGAGGTTCGAGTCCTCTCATCCGCATTCCTTTCCCGTAGGTAGGTCGTCCATGGTCGGCCTACCTCGTTTCGTCCAAGCAGCTACCCCTAACGAAATTTGCCGTCGCGGGCCGATAAACAGAGTACACGGAGAGGCGGACGTGGTCTGCCTCCAGAACGTGGCAATGCGGTTGGGCCCTTATGCTGGAAGTGTTTGAGAACTTTGAAGGCGTGGCAGGGCGGTTTAGTCCGATAGTCCTGGTCTTGCCGGGATTGATTCTGACCGTGTTGGGCCTGTTCGTGTGGCTGGGCGGCCTGGGTTTCCGGCGACTGTTGCTGGGGCTCGTCGGTGGTCTCACGGGTGCGGCCGGGGCCTTTTGCTTGGTCACTCAGAAACCCGCCATAATAGCTCTCTCGGCGTTGGCCGTGGCTTTTCTGGCGGCTGTCTTCCAGAGGTTTTTTGCCGCCGCACTGTTGGGCGTGCTGGCCGCCGCGGCAGCCTTCTCAATCGTGGCTTGGCCGTCTCTTCAGTCGCGCAATGTGACTCTCGCAGGTCAACATGGGCGCAGAGGTGAAGGCCCGACGCTCGCGGTGAACGAAAGTTTCGATGTTATCCAGGCCTATCGGCTCGATCTGGCTGCCGAGGTCAAAGGGGCGGCCCAAGAGCTGGCCGTGCTCAAGTGGGCCGTGGTTGGGGCAGTAGGGCTGGGCTTGCTCGCATTCGGTCTGGTATTTCGCCGCCTGGGCGGCGCCATGTCCTGTGCCATCGCTGGAACGTCGATGATCTTCGCCGGCCTCGTGCTGCTGCTCATCTTCAAAGGGGCGACCCCCGTCGCTCGTATCGAGAGCAGAGCCGTCTTCTACGGCCTCGTCTTCGGCGGCATGGCCGGCTTCGGGACCATCGAGCAATTCCTGCTCTGCCGGCGCGCCGAGAACCGACGCAAAGCCAGATCCAGGAGATCCGAGGCCGATGAGGACGAATCGGCACGCGGGTGGCGCGATCGATAAGATAACCAATGGTGTGATCGTCTTGCCGATAACAGACACACGTTCTCAGGGGCAGACCCCCTGGGAGGGACAAATGGGAGTAGGTTATGAGTAGCTTTGTAGTGTGGGTATTGCTGACGGCCGCCGCGGGCGAGCCTGCCGAGCCGCGATTCGTGCCTCTGGAGGTGATGTGGAAGTACGTCAGCTCGCTCGGTCTCGTCGAAGCACTGACGTTCATCTCGTTCGGCACGGTTTGCCTGTTCTATGGCTGGCGGATCTTCAGGATTCTCGTGACGATTTGTTTTGGCCTGCTGGGGCTGTTCCTCGGCATCTGGGCGAACCAGCAGCTCATCAATGGTGACGTTATCTGGCTGTCACTGATCTGCGTGATCTTCTTCGCCGTTCTCTCGGTTCCCTTCATGCGGTGGGGCGTGACGCTGCTGGGGGCCCTTTCCGGAGGGATCCTCACGGCCGGGGTGTGGCTGGCGGCCGGTCTGCCCGA
>CAYNQP010000260.1:0-5801 GCA_964399325.1 uncultured Pirellulales bacterium | reverse complement strand
GCGCACGGCGGGTTCGAGCACAACGCCCAGACGCTCCGCATCGTGGAGTTGCTCGAACACCCCTATCCGCAGTTCATGGGTCTGAACCTGATGTACGAGACGCGCCTGGGCCTGGCCAAGCACCGCAGCCGTTACGACGAGCCGCAGGACGATTCATTCGACGAGGTCAACTGTAGTTTGGAGGGGCAAGTCGCCAATGTGGCCGACCGCATTGCCTACAACTGCCACGATCTGGAGGACGGGATGAAGGCCCGCCTGCTCGAAACCGAGTCGATGCAGCAGATCGAGATATTCGTCGAGGCCAGACGCCGCATCGATGTCGAGACAATCGACGACTGGACCATTCGCCGCACACGCACCGCCAAGGCGATTATCGACACCCTCGTGGGTGATTGCATCAATGTCAGCAGGACCAACATGGCCGCCGCTGAGATCGCGACGGCGGCCGATGCGTGCGCGAGGGCCGAGAACCTCGTGGGGCTCTCGGAACACAGCGACCGCAAGCTCATGCAATTGGAGGACTTCTTGCTGGAGCATTTCTACCACCACGAGTCGCTTCTGGAGACGGCCGAGAGAGTGCGCGGCTGGCTGGCGGAGCTCTTCGAGCGCTTGTGCCGCCAGCCTGATCTCATGCCGGGCTATTTCCAGCGTTTCATCGACCAGCACGGCCTGCACCGTGCCGTCTGCGACTACATCGCCGGCATGACCGACCGCTATTGCCGGGGACTGCTGCACCAGACATGACAGACACGTTGTAGAGACGCAATATCTTGCGTCTCCAATCCTCTGCGCCTTCCAGATCGCTGTCTCCGGAACGTCGCCTGTGCCAACTCCCTGGATTCTGATACGGATTAGGGAAAATCCTCGCGCGGAAGCGACTTTGTCATCCTGAGCACCGCGAAGGATCTGGCCATCGCGCAAGACGTCCCTCTCGGTCGCGGGCCAGATCCTTCACGGCGCTCCGCTGCGTTCAGGATGACAAAACGCGCAAGGATTTTTCCTAATCCGTATGAGACGCAAGATGTTGCGTCTCTACCAAGGAACCCGGCGCCTTTCCCATTTCTGACCGCACCCCGGCGCCGGACCATTCCCAACTGCCTATTGCAGGGTCGTTTCGCTTGGGGTAGACTCCTGTCGGTGACCACTATGATCGAACAGATTACCATCAAGAACTTCAAGAGCTTCAAGGACGTGAGCCTCAAGCTGGGGCCCCTGAACATCTTCATCGGTCCCAACGCCAGCGGCAAGTCCAACTTCTTCGACGCCCTCCGCGTCCTCCAGGGCATCGGCTACGGCTTCACCCTCCACGAAATCCTCGACGGCAAACCCAAAAGCGCCACCAGCGAAGTATGGGAGGGCATTCGCGGCGGCAGCGCAGGAATCCCATTCGCGTTTGAGAGTGGAAGTGAACTAACGTCGTTCAAAGTGGGCGGTAGGTTTCCGGGCAAGCCGGACGGCAACTTCAGACTCACGACTGCCTTTGTAGCTGCAGAGGGTCATTTTGGCAAGGAACGTTTGTCTATTTCTGGAGACGTCATCTATCATGCCGAATCCGAACAGGGCGGACTAGCACTTCCGCGTGTGCAATACGACAGGAAATGGTGGCAGGAGGACGACCGAGATCGGGACCGCGCCGTCCTGACGCAAATCGCTCATGACGATGATCAGAGAATCAAGGAGATCGCAAACGTCTTGGCCGATATGCAGCGTATTGACCCTTTGCCGGCGCTTCTGCGTGAATACTCAAAGGCATACGAAATCAAACGAATGGGGGAGCACGGGGAGAACTTCGCGGCGCTGGTGCGGATGATTTGCAGCGACCCTGAGACGAAAGAAGCCTATCTGAGTTGGTTGCAGGAATTGCGGCCTCGTGACGTAGACGATGTGGGTGTGCTGAAGGGCGCGATTGGCGAGCCCATGGCGATGATGAAGGAGAGGGGTCGTGAGTGGCCCGCGCCGGCTCTGTCGGATGGCACATTGCGGTTCGCGGCAATCGCGGCAGCGTTCTTTCAGCCGGATATGCCGCGGATACTAACGATTGAAGAGATTGAGAACGGCATCCACGCCAGCCGGTTACGGTTGCTGGTGGAGTTGTTGCGGAGTCGGGCGGTGGCCGGGAAGACTCAGGTGATTGTCACGACCCATTCGCCTATCGTGCTGGCTTGGCTCAAGCCTGAGGAATATGCGACGACGTTCTACTGCAAGCGTGATGAAGAGACCGGCGAGTCGAAAATCGTGCCTTTGAATGAGATTCCGCGCTTCAACGAGATCGTCAGCAAGCAGCCCATCAGCGATCTGTTTGCCGAAGGCTGGATGGAGACGGCGCTGTGAGCTTTCGGGTGCTCGTCATTCCCGAGGACCCCACCTACAACGGCTACATTCTCAAGCCCCTCGTCGAGCGGATGTTGAGCGAACTGGCCAAGCCTAACGCTCGTGTTACGGTGCTGACGAACCCCAAAGTGAATGGCTATCCCCACGCCGTCAGTGCGATCCGAGGTGATCTCATTGACCGGTACGCACATTTCGATCTGTGGCTGTTTCTACCTGACGCGGACCGAGCGAGCAATTTGGAGCATCTGGAGGGGGAGCTGGCCGAGCGAGGCGTCCACCTGTTCTGCTGTGCGGCCCAACCCGAGGTCGAGGCCTGGTTGCTGGCTGGGCACCGAGACCGACTGGGTATTCCTTGGCCGGAGGTGCGTGAGCACCATCGTCTCAAGGAGGACGTCTTCGAGCCGTTCCTGGCACGGTCTGGCGACAACCGCAGTCCCGGCAGCGGGCGCGAACGTCTGATCCGCGAAACACTGAACAACTATCGAGGACTCCTGTCTGTCTGTCCCGAGCTGGCCACTCTCGAAGACCACCTGAGGACCTTTCTCTCACAGGCCTCGTGATCTTCCGGAGTTGCTTGCCATGCCATTATCCGGTCCGCTGGGCTCGGGTCTCGGACGGGGATCTCACCCGGCTCGCTGCTGAGAGCAATGTTGGATTGCCGTTGACTGACAGGCGATTCGGATGTACAGTGAGACTATGAAAACTGTCCGCTACATCTACTGGCAAGACGGCGATATGTGGCTGGGGCACTTGGAGGAATATCCCGACTACATGACCCAGGGCGAGACTATCGAGGACCTTCAGGAGAACCTCAAGGATCTCTATGAAGAGCTCACGAGCGGGCGAATTCCCGGCGTGCGGCGGGTGGCGGAGCTGCGAATCGCATGAAGCGAACGGACTTGATCCGGTCTCTGGAAGACAAGGGGTGTGTTCTGCTGCGCCATGGGAGGCGCCACGATTGGTATCAGAACCCGAGAACCGGCGCGTGTCAGCCTGTGCCAAGGCATCGCGAGGTGAACGAGCACTTGGCACAGCACATCATTCGCAAGCTCCAGAGCTAGGCATTTCGCGCGTGCTGCATGTCTTCGGCACAAGCAGAACCATCTGATTCTGTCGTATCGTTCGTTCACACAGAGCAAACGCCCTGTTTGGCTTTGACTCAGTGTCGTTTGTGCGGTATTGTCTTGGCCCTATGGCTATGAGACGGTTGGTTGCATCATGTTTTGGGTTGGGTTGGCTGCCGATTGCGCCGGGGACGTGGGGATCGCTGCCGCCGGTGGTGGTCTTTAGCGTCATGCTCCATTTCGGCGTCCCGGGTTTGGTGAACGCGGCTGTGATGGGGGTCTTTGTTTTAGCCGGGTCGGTGGCTTGTGTGACGTGTGTTCCGGCGGTCAGCGCCCTGGTGGGCAAGATCGATCCCGGTGAGGTCGTCATGGATGAGGTTGCCGGCCAGGCCGTGACCTTCCTGGTCATTCCGCTGCTGTTGCCGGCCGATCTGTCGCTGAAGCAATGCTGTCTGGTAGCGGGGGGCGGCTTCTTGCTGTTTCGGATTTTCGATATTGTCAAGCCCTGGCCGATAAGTAGGCTGGAGAGTCTCCCGGCTGGTTGGGGGGTGCTGGCGGATGACTTGTTGGCCGGTGTGTTCGCGGCGATAGCTCTTTACATATGCATCAGGTTATGGATTGCGGCGTAGGCCAGGATTGAGAAGCACGGATGGCGGGACAGTACAGCGTTGAGGTTTGCGAACAGCTCCGCGAGCGATTTCGTCGCGCTGACGTGCAGCGGCCTATGCGGGTGGGGCGGTACGATGCCGGGACGGAGTTGCGCTATCAGGTTCATAGCGTGGGCAGCGAGGCGCTTGCCCGTGTGCGGCTGGAGGTCGAGCGGTTCGTCGGCGGGGGGTTCGCCGGACAAGTCTACCGGGTGAAGGTTCTGGGTATGGACGGGGGCGAAGTGCCGGGCCTGGAGGCCGACGGCACATACGCCATGAAGATTCTCATTCCCCCGTCCGGTCTGTCACGCCTGTTTCGCAATCTGCTGTATTGGATCGGTTTCCAGGGGCCGTTTCAGCTTCAGGTCAATCCCGCGGCGGCCCGCGCCGGCGCCCTGTGGCAGAAGCTCATTCGACGCGGCGCCAAGATCGAATTCGGCGATGAGCGCAGCGTGGTGGATATCTACGGCACCTTCGTGGATGAACAGCTCGGAAGTTGCGGTGAGCTCAGCGAATGGGTGGACGGGCGGACCTGGCAATTGGAGGTTGACAATCGGCTGGACTTGTTGAGGCGATGGCGCTGGGGTCGGAGTGTCGATGAGCAGCGGCTCGGCTCGCCGGAGTATCGCACCAAGAGAGAATTCATGGCCCGGTTCGTGAGACTGTTGCATGAGATGGGCGCCCCCGAGTTTGCCCGACAGTATGAATGGTCCACGTGCAAGAGTCAGCCGAACTGCCTGCAACGGCGGGGAATCGAGGACAACTCGGCCGGGGGGCTGGTCGCCGTCGATTTTCGGGCCGGGTTGACGCTGTTGCCGTTTCTGCCCATGAGTCCGGGCGACGTGAAGCTCATCGCCAAGGGCATTGCGAGAGGGTCTCTGGTCCAGTTCGACCGCGGTAGCGTCGGCAAGCTGGGGCAATTCGTCGAAGCCCACAGCAGCGAGTTTGGTGACATGCGACCCATGCTGGCCGAGCTCGAAATGGCCGAGCGCACCTACCGCGACTCGATACCCGACATCACGCACAATCACGTCCGGCTGCTCTACAGCGGGCGGCTCTGGTCCACGATTTTCGACAGCGCCGTAACCGGCTGGAGAACACGGGGCCTCATTGCGAAACCGCGCGAAGAGAAGTTGCGACACAGTCGAATCTTGACGTTCCTGTTCTTTCTGGTCGGGTGCATTCCGTTCTTGGGCCGGGTGGCCCGCCGTGCCTGGGGCCGGGAGGATTGGCGCAAGCACTACGCCCGAATGCTGGGCAGCGCGCGCTACCTGATGCAGGCCTTCCGGGCGCGCGTGGCCGAGACGATGATCGGCTGGTATCGGTCCGGACGCATCGATGCCGAGCGGGCCTTGAGACTGGCCGACCAGCCTTGGCGATTTCTGGGGCATGGGCCGCTTTCGATTCTCCCGGCGGGACTGCATCGATTCCTGACTGATTGGCCGTTTGCCAAAGGGAAGCTGGCCTACCTGCTCGTTCGGCCGGTGCGGCTGTATTTCAACACGGAGCTGCGCGAGCAGTGGCTGCGTGACATGCTGGCCGAGGGGCGGAACAAGCACATGCTCAGCGACGCCGACGCGCGGACAATCCTCTCGCAACTGAACGAGCCCTTCATCCAGAAGTACCTGAAGAGCCTGGCGGTGCACGTGTGCACGTTGCCCGTGACGCAGGTGGTCTCGGTGGCCATCGCGCTGATCTATGTTCTGACCCACCAGGATATGCCGCGCGTCGAAGCGTGGGGCATCGGGTTGGGGATTAT
>CAYNQP010000259.1:0-5802 GCA_964399325.1 uncultured Pirellulales bacterium | reverse complement strand
CCGGTCGATTCTAGAAATACCCGGCGTGGAAATTCTCCGACAGGCTCCTAGCAGCTTTGCGAACTTGTTTTGGCTCTCAGGCCACTGTTCCTCGCAGACCTTACTCAGATGGTCCTCTGCATTTTGTCGAACCCGCTGCCATTTCGCCGGGATGCGTCCGACAATGGCCGCTATGGGAATAGGTGTAGCGGGTCCGCTGATCTGCTCAAGAATCTCTTTGAAGATTGAAATGTGCTTGGCCCAGACCACATCCGTCTGGTGGATCAGGTTCATCCATTTCAGCAGAAGCGCATCGCGTCGACGCCCATACCATTTGTTGAAACGGGCTTTGCGTCGCGCACTACGCCATTCCGCCATTGTCTTGACCCAATGATCAGTCGGCCCCTCGTCGCCGAACACCGAATCCAACTCGCCGAGCGGCTCTCTAGCGAGGTGTTTGGCGCCAGCCGCGGCGCGCAGACACCCCATGAGCAAAAAGAAGTTCGTTTGAGTGAAGAAACGTTTCCATTTCTTGAGCACGGCTTTCCCTGGTTTCGTAGTCCCCAGCACAGCGCTGAGGTCGTGCAGTATGACGTGACTTTCCGCCCAGCATCCCATCACCATTAGTAACCCAAACTGCATGGCAATCCCAGGGTATTGAGCCACCGAATGTACTGTCTGCACAGCGCAACACGGAAGAAGCATGACGCGCACGGCCAACGGGCTCTTTCTGCCAGTGGCAAGAGTCTTTCTCACGAGTTGCGCTAACTCCGGCGATAGGTCAAATAGCCACAGGTAGATAGGTGACAGTTCTTCGTAGGTTGAATCCATTTGGCGCTTCCGCAGAAGCCCTGAAGACCCCTTTCACGAACTCACAGCAATTCGAGCAGAGTCGCGGGGGAACCAGTAGGAGCGACCGGTCTCCCTGAGCTTCTCCTGGTGCCTCTTGAGCTCTTTGGTGCCTTCTTGCCAGTATTCGATCTGCTTCTGGAGCGAGTTTCCCTCCAGTTGCTTCATGATCCGTTCGGCTCCCTCACGCCTCACGCGAACGCAATCAGATGTCGTCTCCATACTTCCATCTCATACAGCACGATAGTCTAAAAATCCATGGGTGTATTATAGAGTTAGGCTGGCGGAAAGGCAAGCCCTTGGATTGACCGTTGACGATTGATTGTTGGGTCCGCCGCGCTGACCGGGCCGTATGAGAATGCACTTGACGCGTGCTGGCCAGAGCGGATGGTATGGACCGCCGAGGGACAGACCCGAGTTTCCTCTCTCAGCCCAGGGCGCGGACGACGGCCTTGGGGTCCTTCTCGAAGACGCGCAGCAGGGCGCGGGCCGGGCCTCGGGGCTGGCGGCGGCCTTGCTCCCAGTTCTGCAGGGTGGCCTTGCTCACTCCGATCATGTGGGCGAATTCTGACTGAGAGACGTCAAGGGATTCTCTGAGCTTGCGTATGTCGATGGCATCGTAGGTGAAGACCCGAGAAGGCTTCGCCTCCGCCCGTCGGATTCTGCCCGCCTCCCTGATACTTTGGCTGAGCTCTCTGAACAGCTTCGAACTCATGACAATTCCTCCTGTACTAGTCTTCTCAAAGCAGCGACTTCTTTGTCTGTCAGATCGTCCTTGGTTCCCTTGCCGTAGACGACCAGCATGAATATCCAGTCGTCCGGGGCCACGTAGTAGTAGATCACGCGTATGCCGCCGCTCTTGCCGCGACTCTCGGTGGCCCAGCGGATTTTCCGCAAGCCGCCGCTGCCGCGGATTACCGCCCCGGCCAACGGGTCTGTCACCAGTGCTTCCTGAAGTCCCCGGTACTTGTCATCCTTCAGGAGCGTCCTGATCTGCTTGGTGAAAACGCTGGTCTCCACGATCTCCATACCTAGACATTATACGTCATTGGCGTATACATGCTACCACAAATCCCAGAAACATCAGAAAAAAGTGGGCGGCCGATTGATCTCCATTTCATAGTGTACAACTGCTTCAAGCCATCCGGTTACCCTGCATGAATACGGCGGCGCCGCGGTGGGAATCCGCCGCCGTGTTCAAGCCCACCGAACCTGCCGTCCAAACAGGAATGGGTTTGACGCCGCGGGAGGAGGTTTGTATGATAAGCATAGAACTACATAGGTGGCTGTCGTTGCCAAATCCGGAGGGAGCCTTCGGATTGATGACGGATTACTGGCGATTGACTAATGGGACAGACAGGTTGCGGAGGACAGAAGATGGATGGTGGCAGATGCGTCCGCCGAGTCTGGGCACCCGGTATTCCAGTCTTTTCGCGGGCGGGCCTGTCCCGAGCGGAGTCGAGGGAATGCCTTCGACACGGCAATTGCGCCAAGCAAAGCCAATTTCCGGTCGCCGGCAGGCAAAACAGAGCCAATTCGTGGGGGCCGAGATGATGGTTAACTACAGTCTGAAAAGACGGTTATGGCCAGAAGGGGTGGATTCCGGGCCTATGAAAACAAAGCCAATCAAAGCCAATTTCCGGCCGGGGCCGGAGTGTCAAGTTGGAAGGTTGAAGTGTCAAGAGCAACGGCTTAAACGTCGGATTCCCCTGCTTCACACTTCAAACTTCGCACTTGGCGGAGCAACTGTGCAAAACAAAGCCAATTTCCGCCCGGGGGCCGGAGTGTCAAGCAGGAAGTTCCAAGTGTCAAGTGCGATGAGCCTGGCGGCGAGTCCTCCAACTTCACACTTCCAACTTCACACTTGGCGAGAATCGCTCCGCGACGCCGTTGGGAGCGAACAAACAAAGCCAAACGTGGGCAAGATGGGGCATTTCGGTGGAACGGCCTGGTTTTTGGAGGGCGTTGTCGCAGGCGGGTGGGCTGCTGATCGGGTCGGGGGAAGTTTCGGCTTTACAGGGGGGGCTGGGGCATTAGAATCGAACATTTCCACAGAATCGGAACTGATATGGCATGGGACCCGGGCGGCCGGGAGCAAAAATGACCAAAATCGTAGTTTATGACACAACCTTACGCGACGGCATGCAGGCCGAGGGGGTGAGCTTCTCGCTGGAGGACAAGCTGTCCATCGCCAAGCGCTTCGACAACCTGGGCTTACAGTACATCGAGGGGGGCTATGCGGCCTCGAATCCAAAGGAGATGAGGTTCTTCCAGGAGGTGGCCAAGCTCGGCTTGAAGAACGCCAAGGTGGCGGCTTTCGGCAGCACGCGCCGGGCCGACTGCACCGTGGAAGACGACGTTTCTCTCAACTCGATCCTGGCCTGCAAGAGCCCGGCGGCCACGATTGTGGGCAAGACCTGGGGCCTCCACGTCAAGACGGTGCTGGGCTGCTCGCTGGACGAGAACCTGACGATCTGCGCCGACTCGGTTCGGTATCTCAAGCAGAAGGGACTCGAAGCGATATTCGACGCCGAGCATTTCTTCGATGGCTACAAGGAGAATCCTGAGTATGCCATGAAGGTGCTGGCGGCTGCGGCCGAGGCCGGAGCGGATGCACTGGTGCTGTGCGATACGAATGGAGGGTCCCTGCCGGAGCAGGTTTTTGAGATCACGCAGAAGGTCTGTCAAGCGTTTGGCTCGGTCGTCGTGGGCATTCACTGCCACAACGACACCGACTGCGCCACGGCCAATTCCTTCGCCGCCGTCCGAGCCGGGGCCAGGCACGTGCAGGGCACCATCAACGGCCTGGGCGAGCGGTGCGGCAATGCCGACTTGTGCGCCCTCGTGCCCGGACTCGCACTCAAGATGGGCTTCGAGGTGCTGGAACCCGAGAAGATAAAGATGCTGACGGAGGCGTCACGTTTCGTTTTTGAGATCGCCAACCTGCCGCCCGTTCTGAACCTGCCCTACGTGGGCGAGAGCGCCTTCGCGCACAAAGCGGGGCTGCACGTGGACGCCCTGCGTAAGAGCAAACAGACCTACGAGCACATCGATCCCCATCTGGTTGGCAATGAGCGTCGCTTCCTGATCTCGGAGTTGAGCGGCAAGTCGAACATCCTGGCCGAACTGGAGAAGGCGAAGCTGACGCAAGACAAGGCACTGGCTCGAGAGATCCTGACGCGCGTGCAGGAACTCGAGAATGACGGGTATCAGTTCGAGGCGGCCAACGCCAGTTTCGATCTGCTGGTCAAGAAGACCATGGGTACGTTCAAGTCTTCGTTCGAGTTGATAAGGTACCACGTGAACGTCGAGAAGCGCAGGACGGGCGAAGTCGTCACGGAAGCCACGGTCAAGCTGCGAGTCGGCGACGCGGTGGAACACGTCGTGTGTGAGGGGGATGGTCCCGTCAATGCGCTCGATGCGGCCCTGCGGAAAGCCCTCGAACCGTTCTATCCCAACATCCGGGAAGTCCATCTATTTGACTACAAGGTTCGCGTGGTCAACGCGCGAGAAGGCACGGCCGCCCGCGTCCGTGTGGTGATCGAGTCGCGTGACAAGCAGTCGATCTGGGGAACCGTCGGTGTTTCGGAGAACGTCATCGAGGCCAGTTGGCAGGCCCTTGCGGACAGCGTTGAGTACAAGCTGCAACAGGTCGGTGCGTAGCCCCGTGCCGGCTCCACTGGGCAACCGGCACGGGCCTTCGGCGTCGACCGCTGTCATGCGGTGGCATGTTCCAGTTCCTGCGCGGCCGTGCTGTGTCTTTTCCTGCGGCGGTTGACGGTCCTCTGGCTGGGATCGGCGACCTGAGACTCATCGGATGCAACGTGAAGCACTTCGGCGGCGGTGGGGGCAAAACCATCGGCCCCGATCTCTTCCCACAGGCCTTCGGCCCGATTGAAGAGCCCTCCCGAGACCACGATCCTCAGGTCCGGCCAGGCGTTGACCCCTCGGATCTTGTCGATCAAACGACGGACGTCGGGCGCCTGCTTCGGAGCGGTCCCGTAGACCACCAGGACGTCCGGAGCGTACTCGTTGATGAACGCAAAGATGTCATCGTTGGTCAGACCGCCCCCGAGGAATCGCACCTGCCAGCCATCGCTCTCGAACAGATCGGCTATCATCTGGGCCCCAAGCTCTTGCAGCTCATCGCGGGCACAGCAGATCGCCACTTGCTTGTTCTTGGCTGGGCGGCGGGGCAACTTGTTCTGCAACTGATCCACGATGGTGCGGTTGATCCGCGTGGCCAGGTGTTCCTGGACGGCCGTGATCTTATCCATGCGTGAAAGACGCTCGATCTCAGCCATGACCGGCCAGATGAGGTGGATGTATACTGAGTTGGCGGGAATCCCGCTTTGGAGTGTTTCCTCCACCACCGCGCGGCATGCTTTTCTGTCACCCAGAAGCAGGGGGGCCAAGTAACGGGCTTTGACATCTTCCTTAACCATTGCAGTCTCCTTGTGTGGCTGGTGTTGTACGCTCAATCTCACGATCAATTCAATTCTTGCGGCTACGTTAACATAGGAAGTATTGGTTATTTAGTGTGAATATCGGAGAGGGGTTTTAGAATTCTTTAGTTAAAATAGGCGAGTAGGGAGAATTGGTATATTCATTCTGAGGAATGAAGAAGCATGTGATGGTGTCTCTGACCCAATGGTCCTAAAATGTCCGGTTCGCCTGCACAGAGCGTGACCGGAACACGCTCAATCCGGCAACTGTGGAACACGAAGGCACCGTTGGCGAAAAGAATGCGGTTGTCGCTGCCGCATGGGACCACAGGAAAGGCGAAGTCGCATCTGGGCTTTCTGGTGCGGACCCGGGGCAAGAAGTGGTGCGGCGAGGCCAGTGGGATTCTGGCGTTCGGATTGAATGCGATCTCAGCGTCGCCACTCGGGCTTGCGGACCATCAGGGGAGGCATCTGCTGGGGAGGGCGTCTGTGATTCCCGGTGCAAAGGCAACTGCGGCCGCTTGGATAC